>JACDDS010000012.1 GCA_013816805.1 Chitinophagales bacterium
GGAAAAACGTAGGGCTTTATATAATATTATTTTTAGTGGGTTTACAAACGGTACCTACACAATACTATGAAGCAGCAAAATTGGAAGGTGCTACAAAATGGCAGCAATTTTACCACATTACTTTACCTATGATTAACCCTACTATTTTTATGGTAGTTATCCTGTCTACTATCGGTGGGTTTTCACTTTTCATTGAACCATACATTCTTACCGGCGGCGGACCATTGAATCAAACCTTGTCAGCGGTATTATACATTTATAAGCAGGCTTTTCAATTTTACAATATGGGATATTCGGCCACTCTTGGGTTTTTTTATGCAATCATGATCATGACTGTTGTAGTGCTTCAAAAGAAATTTATTGAAAGAGAGAGTTAACCATTACAAGCTGCTGTATGGCCTTAAATAAATTATGACACAAAAGATCTCATTTCAAAAACTGATGTTTTATGCAGCGTTGCTGTTAGCTGCACTTAGTTTCATTTATCCCTTTATGTGGATGGTAAGTGCTGCACTATCGCCGGAAAATGAGATCAGCAGGCTTACACTATTTCCATCTCATCCTACCCTGAGCAACTTTAAAGCAATGGTGGAAAAAATCCCCATTGGCAGGTCACTGGTTAATAGCTTACTGGTAGCCACATGCACTACGGCTTTGGTGATGGTTACCGGATCTATGGTGGGATACGCCCTGGCAAAAATGAGGTTTAAAGGACGGCTTATGATTTTTTACGTGATCGTTTTTACCATGTCTCTTCCCTTTCAGATTACCTTGATTCCAAATTATATTACGATGGTGAACCTGCATTTAGTGGATACCTATCTTGCTCTTATTATGCCTTTTGCAGTCAGTGCTTTCGGTATCCTAATGTTCCGGCAGGCTTTCCAGGGACTGCCACAAGCTTTGATTGATGCAGCACGGCTGGATGGTTGCAATGAATTGCAGATTATATTTAGAATTCTGTGGCCGAATATAAAACCTACGTTAATAACTGTGGCTATCCTGACCTTTATCGGCTCCTGGAATGAAGTACTGTGGCCGCTCATCGTCATCCGTAACGAACAATTAATGACGATGCCGCAACTGGTAACCCTGTTTGTGGTAGGTGGCCGTGCAGATGCGCAGCTGGGAGTTAAGATTGCTGCAGGGGTGTTGCTTGCCGTTCCGGTTATTGTTGCGTTTCTATTTTTTCAAAAGCACTTTATCCAGAGTATGGCTTCGGCAGGTTTAAAAGATTAACCAGGAAATTATAAATTGACGAATCCTGCAACTCCTGCCGATGTTTCTCCGGAGAAATGCAGCAAAGAATTATAACCAGATAACTAATTTTTCAGCATCTTAAAAAATTAATTTAGTTTAAACCAGAATCGCCAACGATCGATGAACATTATTAAAGATTCATTACACTTATATGCTGATGCAAAGGCGGTAATTACTCAATTTTTATTTTTGTCACAAGAGAAGCGGATCTTTAACATGATAAATCGGGTGGAAAATTTAAGTGCTAATGAGGCAGATGAATGCCTCCAAATCCTAACCAAAGATTTTGCCGCCCGCCATCGAGATCTGGATCAAACCCTCTTGAATCATTTTCAAAAAATAGAAGAGCAGAACGGAATTAACCTTTCCCGTTTCACTGTTGCAAAAAAACTATTGCTGGGTGCATTTTTTACAAAAGAATATTCTATACAGGCTGCAGCATTATTTAATCCCTCCATTGTGCCCCATCCAGATCAACAAGGATTAAAGTCAGGCCAACAGCGATTTATAATGAGCCTGAGGGCAACCGGAGAAGGTCACATTTCTTCTATAATATTTAAAACAGGAATAGCAGACGAGAATGCCCGCATCACGCTCGACAGTTCTTCGGGCTATTTTATTTGTCTGCAAAAAAAAATTGACACAAGATATAGCCGGGATTTTATACGAAGCCGTGCGGTATTATTTAAAGATTTTGATTTTAGCGTTGTTGATTCTTTACCGGAACATTTTTCAGAAGCGGAAGCGCTTTCTCTCCTAAAATCTGCAACAGTAAAGACGAATGTAGCGACAAACTCTATCAGCCAAATAGAAAAAATATGGGATGCTAATTACAATCTCATAAGTTCTTCACAAATACCGATCAATGAAAAAGTAATATTTCCTGTAGCAAGAATAGAAAGCATGGGAATGGAAGATGTGAGATTTGTAAAGTTTAGTGATAACGGTATCGCAATTTATTACGGTACTTACACTGCTTATGACGGCCATCAGATACAGTCGCAATTGATTGAAACCTCAGATTTTAATGAATTTAAAATACGCTCATTATACGGCGAGGCTGTATCAGACAAAGGAATGGCGCTCTTTCCTGAAAAAATAAATGGCAGATATGTGATGGTTTCACGCCAGGGTGGTGAGAATATAAGTATCATGTTTTCTGAAAATATTTATGAATGGAAAAGCTACCAGCTGTTGATGGAGCCATACTATCCATGGGAGCTGCTGCAATCAGGTAACTGCGGATCACCTGTAAAGACAGAAAGAGGCTGGCTTTTGCTGATACATGGCGTGGGCTTAATGCGCACTTATGTTATAAGCGCCATACTATTGGATCTGCATGATCCCACTCAGATTATTGGCAGGCTTGATAAACCGCTCATCCAAGCTGATCAAGCCGAACGTGAAGGTTATGTTCCGAATGTAGTTTATACTTGTGGTTCTATGCTTCACAATAAAACACTGGTTATTCCTTATGCAGTGTCTGACTCTGCAACGGCTTTTGCAACAATAGGATTAGAAGAAATTCTCAACGAGATGAAACCTGCACCATAAACCTTATGAATAAAAAAATACAGAGTTTATTCTATTTATCGGCACTCATAATCATGTTTATAGCCTGTTCGAAAACCGCAATGAACCAGGCTCCGGCAGTCGATACGGAATTGGTGAATACAGCTCACCTTGATTACCTCTATACGCCTCTTACTTTTCCGGCGGGCAGCAAATCCGCGGGCGTTTACATATATGCAGATGCCCCGGATTATCACCGTGTTGAGGCGTCTGGTGAAGGATTTTCATGTGTAGATGATGTATCAAGAGCTGCGTTAGTTTATTTGAGAAGCACCCGGTTTTCTACAGATACAGCCATCCAGGCTAAAGCTATGAACCTGATCCGCTTTATTCTGGGGATGCAATCAGATAACGGCTATTTCTATAATTTTTTATTCTCCAGCGGACTGATAAACACAGGAGGAAGCACCAGTTTAAATATTCCTAACTGGTGGTCGTGGAGAGCCTTACAAACTTTAATAGAAGGCGAACCTTTTATAAAGAACCTAAACCCACCTTTATTTGCGCAAATGGATGCTGCAATAATTAAATTGATTGCTCAAATAAAATTAGACCTGGTCAATATCCCTCAAACAACAAAAATTGTAAATGGTATTACAGTTCCGGAATGGCTTCCCGCAGGAAGTGCCACAGATCAGTCGGCATTGCTTATTATAGGGCTAATTCCCTGGTGCCAGTCTACGAATGATGCTGTTTTAAGAGACTATATTAAAAAATTGGCAGATGGCATTGCGCTCATGCAAGCCGGTGATTCCTCTCACTATCCCTATGGCTGTTTTTTAAGCTGGGAAAATACATGGCATGCATATGGGAACATCCAGGCTTATGCTTTATTGAAGGCGGGCCTGTTTCTGAATGATCCGCAATACACCTCGAAAGCATTAGTAGAAATAGATAACTTTTATCCCTGGCTGATTAAGAATGGTTATAAATCTTCTCTTTTACTCGCAAAAAGTGGAAATGTATTTCAGACACTAACTGATAACAAATATGATCAGATTGCCTATGGAATAGAGCCTATGGTTTTTGCTGCAATCGAAGCCTATAAGGAAACAGGAAATGATACCTATGCTGATCTCGCAGGGCATCTTGCTGCATGGCTCCTGGGAGCAAATGATTTAGGAATCAGTATGTATGATACAGCCACAGGCCGCTGCTACGATGGATTATCTGCGGGTGGTGTCAACTATAATTCCGGCGCTGAATCTACCATCGAGGCATTGCTTACTTTGCAAAATGCTGAAAATTATCCGGCGGTAATAACGGCCCTGGATAAATATAAAAAATGAATGCAACTCCAATAATTGCCGACCATCTGATTTTTAAACCTGGTGATGTAGAATTATCATACTCACCACTTCGCAATGGCATTAAGGAAAATACTTTTGTGCTTGGTACTTTTAATCCTGGCTTATGTCGCTTGCCGAATGGCAATTTGCTGATGATAGTACGTGTGGCGGAAGCTTTATCAAACTCTGTTAAAGGAGACAGCGTGCACAGCATAAGATGGGATTCAGAAAAGCGATTTGTAATCGATGCATGGCCATTGATTGAAGTGGATATGAAAGATCCAAGAAAATTCAGAATTAAAACTTATGATTTTCCTGTTTATGCATTAACGTCTCTATCATGGCTGTTGCCGGTAGAACTGAATGCCGATGGCACGGCAGTAATTAAAGTACATTACGATAAAATTATTTCACCGCAATTTACCAGTCAGGAATACGGAATAGAAGATGCCCGGATTTCAACCATTGAAAACCAGTATTATATGACCGCTTGTTGTGTAGGCAGCGAGCGTCATTCAACGATGTTATATGTTTCAGATGATGGCCTAAATTATAAATGTCTTGGCATTGTGCTTGACCACCAGAATAAGGATATGCTGGTATTTGAAGGAAGAATAAATAATATTTACTACGCTTTAACAAGACCATTAGGGGAAAATTATTTTGCCACGCCACCATCTTCCACTTACCATTCCTGCGCATCTGTTCAAATGTCCTCTTCACGGGATTTACTGCATTGGAAACCATCCGATACCGCATTTCTGAGGGCACGGCGATCATCTTTATCCAATATGAAAATAGGTGGCGGAACTCCGCCTTTGTTAACACCCTACGGCTGGCTGATGCTGTATCATGGAGTTGAAAAGAAAGGTGAAGTAGGCATCTACCGCACCTTCTGGGCACTGCTGGATAAGGACGATCCGTTAAAAATTACTCGTTTGGAAGATAAAGTGCCTTTGCTGGAAGCAAATCCATTGCTTACTGATGGTATCAGCCATCAGAAATATCTTGAAGATGTTGTATTTACCACCGGTATTGTGGAACATGGCGATGATTTTATTATCGCATCCGGAGAATTAGACCTGGCATGTCGGATCACCAGGATATCAAAAAAATATTTTTCAAGCGAACACTTTTAATAAAGATGGCGGAGGTTTTATTAGAGCATATTTCAAAGATCTATCCACGTGGTGCAAAAAAAGAAGCACCCTCTAAAGCCATTGAGGATATTTCCTTTACGGTGCACGATAAAGAATTTATGGTGATCGTAGGTCCTTCCGGCTGTGGAAAATCTACATTGCTACGGATGATTGCAGGGCTCGAAGAGATCAGTGAAGGCACTCTCAGCATAGATGGAAAAAGGATAAATGATCTGGATCCGCGCGACCGTGATATTGCAATGGTGTTTCAGAATTATGCTTTATATCCGCACATGACCGTTTATGATAACATGGCTTTCGGATTAAGATTAAAGCACTTCAGCAAAACCGAAATAAAACAAAGAGTAACTCAGACTGCCCAGCTGCTGGAAATGGAGGAGGTGCTAAATCGCAAACCAACCACTTTATCCGGAGGTCAGCGCCAGCGGGTAGCAATTGGAAGGGCTATTATCCGAAGACCTAAAGTTTTTTTATTTGATGAGCCGCTCAGCAACCTTGATGCAAAGCTTCGAAGCCAGATGCGCATAGAACTTCAAAAGCTGCACCGCGACATCAATGCGACGATGATCTATGTAACGCATGACCAGACTGAAGCCATGACGTTAGGAAACAGGATTGCTGTGTTGAACAAAGGCAAGCTCATGCAATTGGATACTCCGCTGCATTTGTACAATAACCCGGCGAATAAATTTGTTGCGGGATTTATCGGTTCGCCTACCATGAATTTTATGGAGGGCTCTATTGTGCGCCAGAACAGATATTCTTTTATTCCCGAAACAAAAAGTTGTCAGATTTCTTTAGGAACTTCAATTCCCGCGTCTTTAGAAAGCTATGTTGGAAAAGCTATTCTGATTGGCATACGGCCGGAGCATATTCTAATTTGTGAAGAAGGGGAAGCCAATCCAGGTGACTGTACTTTAAAAGTCCTGGCTTACGAAAACATGGGCAACGAACAACTGGTATATTTTTCCATGTCAAATCAAACACTAATTGTAAGAACCCCGCCACGCGAAATTATTGACGTTGGGAATGAAAAAGAGATTAAATTTTTAATAGAAAAAATTATTTATATGGATGCAGTGAGCGGGGCGGTAATAAATAAGAACCTGCTTTAATTCTTCGATCCACACTTAACTGCGTATAAATTTGAATTTAAATAGTTAAATAGCAGGCAATGAAAAAGCTGACTATTTTACTATTCGTCTTTGCCCAAATGAGTGTCTTGGCGCAATCAGACAGTGTAAACCGCACGCTCACGTTTTCAGGAATGGTGGATGCTTATTTAGCATATTACACGGATTCCGTGGGAACCGGTAACTACCAAAAATTTCAAAGTATTTCACCCAGAAGCAAGCAGTTCGGATTGAACGTTGCCTCCATCACTGTAAAATATTCTGCAGACCGCATGCGGTCAATCGTTACGCTTCACTATGGCGACATTCCCCGCAGCTCCTGGTCATCTACTTTTAACTTTATACAGGAAGCTAATGCAGGGTTTCGGATTTATAAAAATTTATGGATCGATGGCGGATTCTTCCGTACGCATATTGGAACGGAAGGGCTTTTTCCTAAAGAAAATATAACCAGCTCTGTAGCTGTGGCTACTTTTTTTGAACCTTATTTCGAGGCAGGATTCCGATTAAATTATACGCCAACGGATAAGTTACTGCTCAACCTTTATTTGCTAAACGGGTATAACCTCTATGAGGATAATAACAAAAAAAAATCGATCGGACTTTTCGCTGCCTATACTGTTAACGACGCTGTTAGCATCGGGTATAATAATTACCTGGGAAACGATGCAGCAGAAGACGATACCGTTTCACGCACCCGGTTTTACAACAATGTGTTTTTAAATTTTCAGAAAGGAAAAATCAGGATGGTTGCCGGTGCCGATTTAGCTGTACAACAGCATGGTGACCTCAAGAACGCAGAAAAATCTGCAAGCTATGCAAGTGCTTTGCTGGCCCTTCGCTACCAGGCAGTAAACCGGTTTGGCATTTACGGCAGAGGAGAAGTCTTCCACGATCCGCAGGGAATGTTATCAGGTGTGTTCTTGAATGAAGGAAATGAATTTTCGGGTATAAAGCTCTGGGGCATCACACTCGGTGCAGAGTATAAGCCAACGGATAATTTTTATGTGCGGCTCGAAGGTAGAAATCTTACCGCAGATTCAGGTCAGAAAATTTTTTATTCAGATACTAAGTCAACGAATCACAGGCTGGAAGCGATGCTGAATTTCGGTTTGTATTTTCCACAGTAAATCATGGAAGCTCGATCTTTAGCACTGCATACTGCCAAAGCCATTAATTATCTTATAAATTCCTATAACAACAATGCAATTTACCCATACAGAAAATAAACCAAGATATTCCCTCCGGCAACTTGTACTCTATTTTTTGAAGCTGGGTTATGCGGGCTTCGGAGGCCCCGTTGCATTGGTAGGCTATATGCACCGTGATCTTGTCGAGCAGCGTAAATGGATTTCAGAAGAAGATTACAAGGAAGGCTTAACCCTTTCACAGCTTGCGCCCGGTCCATTGGCGGCACAGCTTGGTATTTATTTGGGCTTCGTGCATTACCGCTACCTAGGAGCCACATTAGTTGCCATTGCTTTCGTGCTGCCATCTTTTTTAATGGTAGTCGCTTTGGGAATTGCTTACAAGATGTTCAACGGTTTGCCCTGGATGCAGGCCGTTTTTTATGGAGTAGGAGCAGCAGTGATTGGAATAATTGTGATGAGCAGCTACAAACTCACCACAAAATCAATTGGCAAATTCAATCTTGAATCATTCAGAACAAAATGGATGTTATGGCTTTTCTTTCTCACCACTTTAGTCATCACGCTCATTTCACAAACGGAAGTGCTTCCGGTTTTCCTTGCAGCGGGGCTATTGTATATGTTCATAAAAGCACCACCGGCATGGGCAAAAAGAACTTCAACACTACCGGTTATGCTTCTGACGGGAATTGGTTTTTGGGACTATGATTCGAAAGCACTGGGACAAATGTTTTGGTTTTTCCTTAAAGCAGGAGCGTTTGTTTTTGGAAGTGGCCTGGCGATCATTCCTTTTTTACATGGAGCCGTTACCCAGTACCATTGGATTGACGAGCATACTTTTCTCGATGCAGTAGCGGTGGCGATGATCACGCCGGGGCCCGTGGTGATCACAGTAGGTTTCATTGGTTACTTAGTGGCTGGTTTCCCAGGTGCCTGTATCGCCGCAGCGTGCACGTTTCTTCCCTGTTATTTCTTTACCGTGATTCCCGCGCCCTATTTTAAGAGGTATGCTAAGAATGCATCCATCAAAGCATTTGTTGACGGCATTACCGCTGCAGTAATCGGAGCACTCACCGGAGCTGTAATTATTATTGCAATAAATACTTTCACGAGGAACCCTAGCGTGATTCTCGATATACCTTCCGTACTCATTGCAGTAGCAACTGTCCTGACGCTATTGTATGTAAAAAAAATTCAGGAACCATATATCATTTTTATCGCCGCTGTCTTGGGTTTGATTTTAAAGACGTGGGTTTAAATAGCTCGAATCGACTATAGGAGAAACTAACTCTTTGAAAGATTAAGCAGCACAGAAGAGCCTGTCTCCATACAGAAATTTCTTCTTTATCATTACACCGTAGGCAGACCCCTCAACCTTTGTTTTATACTTCATTTTTTGTGTGTTGGTTACATGTAGGTCTTAAATACATTTATTTATAATTGAACTACAGTTATCTTACCTAAAACAGATAGGATATAATAGATCTGCGATTAAATGTTGACATTCTTTACCTTCTATCAAAGAGCAAAACACAATAGAAAGACACTTGCAAGAAGACTTATCAACCATCGAAGCCACAAAAAACGGGAAGCAAAATGGAAGCAAAAAATAAAATGTAATAAATAAAGTTTGGGGAGTGGAGAAAAAGGTAATAGCATAACTTTTACAGCAACCTCAAAAAAATTAT
Source organism: Chitinophagales bacterium (assembly GCA_013816805.1). Taxonomy (NCBI): domain Bacteria; kingdom Pseudomonadati; phylum Bacteroidota; class Chitinophagia; order Chitinophagales; species Chitinophagales bacterium. The sequence continues at coordinate 9,251 of JACDDS010000012.1, forward strand.
CTTTGCCCCCATGAAATTCTTAGCCCTCATATTCGCTTGCTTCACATTGGCACTTTCTTTTGCGCCATGTTGCGACAGTAACGTTGGGCTTGCCAATATCCCTCAAACAATTCAGCAGTCACAGGAACAGCACCATCAGGACAATGAGCTTTGCTCACCTTTCTGCCAGTGTAATTGCTGTCATGGCTTTGTGGTAATTGCTCATTTCAGAACTTCCAATACGCTTCCTGCTTTTACACAGAAACATTTTACGCTTTATACCGAACGCTTTATTTGTGGTATCCCTGATAGCCACTGGCAGCCTCCCCGCCTTTCTTAATTCATTTCGTTAATTGCATTTCACCGCTGCATTGCTAAAGCAATGGCGCAGGTTATGTTGCTTTTGCAATATCGCAATTAACATGCTGTTGTTGCAGCGCAACATCATTAAATATTTCTTATTAATAAAATTTCAACTCAGGATGATTGATAGAATTATTGCATTCAGTATAAAAAACAAGCTCATCATTGGCATCTTTACTTTGCTCCTGACTGCTTTTGGCATATACTCCCTCACAAGACTTTCAGTAGATGCATTGCCGGACATAACAACCAATCAGGTAAACATTGTTACATGGTCGCCAAACCTTGCTGCGCAGGAAGTGGAACAGTTCATTACATTTCCTATCGAGCAAACCATGTCAAACATTCCAAAAGTTACGGAAGTGCGAAGCATTTCACGTTTTGGTTTATCAGTGGTTACAGTGGTTTTCAGGGATGATATGGACACCTATTTTGCCCGGCAGCTTGTAGGAGAAAAATTAAACAGCGCAAGCCAGGATATTCCTGAAAAGTTCGGCAAGCCTGAAATTTCAGCCAACACTACCGGCTTGGGAGAAATCTATCAATATGTGGTGCATACAAAGCCCGGATATGAAAAAAAATACAATGCAATGGACTTGCGCACCATTGAAGACTGGATTGTTCGCAGGCAACTAATGGGAGTTGCAGGCATTGCCGACATCAGCAGCTTTGGCGGCCAGCTAAAGCAATACGAAGTATCAATAAATCCTGACAAGCTGCGCAGTATGAACATCAGCATCAGTGAAGTGTTTGAAGCCCTTGAAAAAAATAATAACAACACCGGGGGCAGCTACATTGAAAAAGGACCTTCACTATATTTCATTCGTGCCGAAGGTTTGGCAAAATCAATTTCCGATATTGAAAATATAGTAGTAAAAAACAACAATGGACTACCCGTGCTCATTCGTGATATTGCAACAGCTCAATTCTCCGCAGCTAATCGCTACGGTGCGCTTACCCGCAACGGTGAAGGTGAGGTAGTGGGCGGAGTAGTGCTGATGCTTAAAGGGGCAAATTCAAAAGAGGTCATTTTAAATGTAAAGGAGCGCATCACACAAATTGAAAGTTCTTTACCGGAGGGCGTAATCATTGAGCCATTCATTGACAGAACAAAACTTATTGATAAAACTACCTCAACAGTCAGCCGTAATTTATTGGAAGGTGCATTAATCGTAATTTTTATTCTCGTTTTGTTGCTCGGTAATTTCCGTGCAGGATTAATTGTAGCATCAGTTATTCCCCTGTCAATGCTTTTTGCAATTATCCTGATGAATGCCTTTGGCATCACAGCAAACCTCATGAGTATGGGTGCTCTTGATTTCGGTTTGATTGTGGACGGTGCAGTAATAATTGTTGAATCCGTTTTGCATCATCTGCATTCGCATTTTAAAAATAAAATGCTCACTAAAAACGAAATGGATGAAGAAACAGAGAAAACATCTGTAAAAATTATTCGCCCTGCAGTGTTTGGTGTAATAATAATTCTCATTGTGTATTTACCCATTCTTTCATTGGTAGGCATAGAAGGAAAAATGTTTCGTCCAATGGCACAAACAGTTGGGTTCGCTTTGATAGGTGCTATGCTTCTTTCACTCACGTATGTTCCAATGATGTGTTCATTGTTTATCAATCGAAATATTAAAGACAAAGTAACAGTTGCCGATAAAATCATTCATGCAATGCAACGGTTTTACGAACCGGCATTGCGTTTTGCACTTCGCTTTCGCAAAAGCACTGTTGCAGTGGCAGCAGCTATGTTAGCCATAAGTATCTTCATTTTTATAAATCTTGGAGGCGAGTTCATTCCAACCTTACAGGAAGGTGACTTTGCTGTGGAAGCTCGAATAATGCAGGGCAGCTCAGTGAATGAAACTGTAAGAAGCTTTTCAGAAGCTGAACGCATTTTAAAAGCACAATTCCCCGAGGTAATTCAGGTCATTTCAAAAATTGGAAGCGGTGAAATTCCAACAGATCCAATGCCTATTGAAAGTGGTGACATTATGATAATACTGAAAGATAAATCTGAATGGACATCAGCCATCACACAGGAGGAATTATCCGAAAAAATGGAAGATGCTTTAAAAGTTATTCCTGGGTTAAATGTGGAATTTCAGCAACCTATTCAAATGAGGTTTAATGAAATGATTGCCGGAATAAAATCAGATGTGGCAATAAAAATATTCGGTGAAGATTTAGACATTCTCACTCAGAAAGCAAATGAAGTGCAGTCGCTAATAAAAAATATTAATGGTATAGCTTCCACTAAAGTGGAGCAGGTAGATGGTCTGCCGCAAATTGTAATCATTTACAACCGTGCAAAAATGGCGCAGTATGGTTTGAATGTAGATGAATTAAATACTACTGTAAATACAGCTTTTGCTGGCGCAAAAGCCGGAACTGTATATGAAGGGGAGAAAAGATTTGATTTAATAATTAAGCTCGATGAAGAACACAGGAGTGATATTGAAAGTGTTCGCAATTTATTCGTTCCGCTTCCTTCCGGCAGCCAGATAACATTGCAACAAGTTGCAGATGTTTCATTCAAATCAGATCCTGTTCAGATTTCACGGGAAGATGCAAAGCGCAGAATTTATGTTGGATTAAATACAAGAGGTCGGGATGTGCAAAGCGTAGTAAAAGATATTCAAAAAACATTAAATGAAAAATTGAAATTGCCGCCTGGCTACTTTATAACCTACGGTGGTCAATTCCAAAACCTGGAGGAGGCATCAAAACGGTTAAGCATAGCCGTGCCGGTTGCATTGCTTCTTATCCTGCTCATGCTTTTTTTCACTTTTCGTTCCGTCTCTGAAACACTGATGATTTTTACAGCTATTCCGTTTTCTGCAATAGGAGGCATTATTGCCTTGTGGTTAAGAGGAATGAATTTTAGTATTAGTGCAGGTGTAGGCTTTATTGCATTATTCGGAGTAGCGGTATTAAATGGAATTGTGTTGATAGCATATTTCAATCGCTTAAAAAACGAAGGAGAAGAAAATATAACAACAAGAATAATGAAAGGAACAAAATCACGGCTAAGACCGGTTATTGCAACAGCAGCCGTTGCATCATTGGGCTTTCTCCCCATGGCATTAAGCACATCACCGGGCAGTGAAGTGCAAAAACCGTTGGCAACGGTAGTAATTGGCGGATTGATTTCATCAACCATTCTTACACTGATTGTTTTACCCGTATTGTATAGTTTATTTTTCAGCAGAAAGAAAAATGAAAATAAAATTTCATCGTCCTCATCAATTACCGCAATTGTCATCCTGATAATTGGCTCGTCAGCATTTGCAACAAGTGCAAATGCACAAACAACACAGCTTGGCAGCCTGGTAAATTTTGCTTTGCAAAATCATCCTTATTTGCAAACAGCAGGTTATAATTTGCAGCAGCAACAGGTTTTGAAGAAAAATTCATTTACCCTTTCTCCGCTCAGTGCAGAATACACTAATGGACAAATAAACACAGCAGCAAGGGATTACAATATTACCGTGCAGCAGGGTTTTCAATTCCCAACTGTGTATGCTGCTCAAAGTAAATTGAACAATCAGAATATCCAATTAGCGCAACAGCAATACACACTTACAAAAAATGAATTGGTAAAAAATGTAACCACCGCTTATTACCAATTACTCTACGGTCACGAGCAATTGAAATTATATGAGCAGCTGGATAGCATTTTCAAAAACTTCTCAGAAGTTGCGGATAAAAAATATCAGGCAGGTGAAACAGCAGAGTTAGAAAAATTTACCACGCAATCTCAATGGCAGCAGTTAAAAATAAAATCGCATGAAGCGCAAAGTGATGTTGAAATTTTTCAAACCACTTTGCAGCAATGGTTAAATACAACTCAACCCATCGTTTTGTCAGAACAAAACCTGCAAGCCATCTCCCCGCCCATTGCATTAGACACATCACAGCTTTACGGCAGTCCTTTACTTCAGTATCAAAAGCAATTGGTAAACGTTGCAAATGCTGAATGGAAATACGACAGATCAAAATTTGCTCCCTCACTTTCGTTCGGTTACTTCAATCAAAGCATGGACAATGCTAAAGGATTCCAGGGATACATTATTGGTGCTCAAATACCACTATTCAAATCAGGTGTGGGTAACAATTCAAGAGCATCACATTTCAATGTAATGAAAACACAAAGCGAAGCAGACAATTTTAAATTACAGTTGAATACGGAATACTCAACCGCTATTCAGAATTTCAATAAATACAAACAGTCATTGCAATACTATCAGTCCTCAGGTTTGCAAATGGCAGATAAAATTCTCAGCAGTGCACAAATCGGCTATCAGGAGGGAGAAATAAATTATGTGGAATATGTGCAAAGCATAAAACAGGCAATTTTTATTAAAACGGATTACCTGCAAACACTCAATAACTATAATCAGTCAGTCATCTATTTAAACTACTTAATCAGTAAATAAAAATTCCGAAAAATGAATTGCAACATAGAAAATAATTTTAAAGCTATCAGCAAAGCTGCAAAGCATACTGCTTTGCTCTTTGCAATCACAGTTTTGATTTCTTCCTGCGGAAGCAGATCAAAAAATGAAACAGTTAAAGCTGATGCTGTAATAGAAAAGTCGAACCCATTAGAAGTAAATATTACAGAGCAGCAGTTCAAATCAGCGCAAATTGAATTAGGTAAACCAGAATACCGGAATCTCACCAGCGCAATCAAATCGAACGGTAGATTGTCTTTGCCCCCTCAGAATAAAGCAACAATAAGCACCCCCTATGGGGGTATCGTGCAAGAAATAAAAGTTTCAACGGGACAGCAGGTAAATAAAGGAACTGTGTTGGCAATTATTCAAAACCCTGACATCATACAGTTGCAGCAGGATTATTTGGAAAATGCTTCACATCTTGAGTTTATGAAAACTGATTATGAAAGACAAAAAACGTTACAGAAAGATAACATCACATCGCAAAAACATTTTCAGGAAACAGAAGCTGATTACAATGGCACGGTAGGAAAAGACAATGCATTAAAAGCAAAATTGCAATTGATCAATATCAACACTGAAAATTTGAAGGAAGGTAAAATAATTCCTAACCTCACTATCACCGCCCCCATCAGTGGCTATGTGCAGGACATCACAACAAACATCGGCACGTTCGCAGAACCCAATTCAATGCTATTTGAAATCATCAATAACACCGATTTGCATATAGACCTGCAGGTATTTGAAAAAGATGTTCGGCAAATTAACATTGGTCAAAAAGTAACTTTTAGCTACACAAATTCTGGAAATGAAAAGCAGCAGGACATTGCAACAGTATTTGCAATTGATAAAGAATTTGACCCGCAGACTCAGGCAATAGTTGTTCATGCAAAAATTCAAAACCCAAAAGGAATCATGTTACCCGGCATGTATGTAGAAGCAAGAATCGTGATTGATAATGACCGTGCTCTGGCAGTTCCTGATGATGCAATCGTTTCGCAGGGTGATGATCATTTTATTTTTATAGCCGAAGGAAAAAATAAAGAAACAGAAAATAATAAAAGTGAAAGTGAATCAAAAGAAGAAAGTGAACAAACAGGTGCAACACACACCTTTCGTAAAATCAAGATCATTGTTGGTTCCGGTGATATGGGCTATATAGCAATTACCTCTAGTGAGCAACTTTCAGAGGAAACACAAATAGTAATAAAAGGAGCTTATGCTTTACTTTCTGAAATGAACAAAGGCGGTGAAGAAGAATAAAACTTAAAGTGAAAAAAATGAAGTTACCTTTCAAAGACAAAAAATTCATTCTGCTGCTCTCATCAGTAGTCATTGTGATAGTATTAGAAATACTCTCGCTAACGGGTATTCATATTCCAATGCCTTATGCTCCATTCGTTTTTGCAGCTTTTATTTTCTCAATAGGCTATAAGGGAATTTGGAATGGATTAAGGTCGCTTGCCAAAATCAATTTCAGCAGTATTAATTTATTGATGCTGATTGGGGTAGCAGGCGCTTTTTATTTAGGCGAATATCCCGAGGCAGCAGTAGCTTTTGGGATTATGACTCAAAAACCTTAGGTCAGATTGCACTGTTCTTTACCAAAGCAGGTGCCTTTGTTTTTGGAAGTGGCCTGGCAATCATACCTTTTTTGCATGGCGCTGTTACGCAGTACCATTGGATTGATGAGCACACGTTTCTCGATGCCGTTGCTGTAGCAATGATTACCCCCGGACCTGTTGTAATCACTGTGGGTTTCATTGGTTATTTAGCTGCCGGCTTTCCAGGTGCCTGTATCGCCGCAGCGTGTACGTTTCTTCCCTGTTATTTTTTTACGGTTATACCTGCACCCTACTTTAAGAAGTATGCAAAGAACGCAAGCATCAAGGCCTTCGTGGACGGCATTACAGCAGCCGTGATCGGCGCACTCACTGGAGCCGTAGTCATTATTGCCATAAATACATTTACCCGCAACCACACAGTGGTGGTTGATATTCCTTCTGTACTTATTGCAGTGGCAATTGTCCTGACGCTATTGTATATAAAAAAAATTCAGGAACCATATATTATTTTTATCGCCGCTGTCTTGGGTTTGATTTTAAAAACGTGGGTTTTTAAATAAGCCAAATCGACTCTAAGAGGAGTTCACTCTTTGATAGTATTCACCAGCACTGAAGAGTCTGTCTCCATACAGAAATTCTTCATTATTATTACACCCAAACCATCCATTCATTTTTTCAAATTAATCCACAAGACCCGCCTTTCATTCCTAACAATAATCTTGCGCAAACGGAACAGCAAGGTGAAAAATCGAGAGTGGTTTCACACGAACCGTTTACCGGATTCCTTGCTGAGTAGGGAGGTTTGCGTGGAGGAACAAGCGTATTGCACGAAGTGCAAGAGCACGAGTAATGTTTTTTAATTGTAACAATTTTGTTGTCCTGAAGTTGCGCAGCAACGAAGGAAATTACCCGCCTCGCGAGAAGAGTGTGGGGTAACAACCCCACTCGCAGCAACACGCGCACCGCGCGGTGCAATGGGTGAGTCTTGCTCTTTTTGCAATAAGAGCTTGAACCGAAAATCCTTTCTCTAAGAAAAGACTGCAATAGTAAATTATTGCTCTGGTATTTTCGTTTTCGGAGTAGTCGCAAGCTTAGGAGTGAGTTAGTTTAATGGTGTAAATATTTTCAACTGATGAGTTAAAGAACTTTCTATGGATCGGTGACAACCGAAAAATTGTTCTGTAAGTTATTGTTGGATCTTTTGATGTCGATGGAAATTGTCATAGTAATGTCCATTTTTCGAGAATTACTGCTCCAAGTTGTCTTTATCAGAGTTGGATTAATAGCTTTGCCCCATTATTATAAACATAATGTTTTTCATGAATGAAGATGTACAAGACTTTTCGATTACAGGAGTAAGTTATAGAAAAACATTATTAGAGATTCGAAATAAATTTGCCTTTACAACAGAGATTGTCCAAAGAATTTATCAAGAAGAGAGTAGCAACTACCCTGTTAATTTTTTTATTCTCTCTACCTGTAATAGAACAGAAATTTACAGTTTTACAAAACAACCCGAACAACTGTGTGAATTGTTCACCCGTTACAACTATATTGGTGCTGACGAGGTAAACAGGTACACCTATATCAAATCAGGATACGAGGCGATTAAACATCTGCTGCATGTTGCTTGTGGTCTCGATTCTCAGATTCTCGGTGATTATGAAATAATCGGGCAATTAAAAAATGCTTTTGCACTCGCTAAATCCCATTATCGGACCAGCGGCATAATGGAGAAGTTGATGAATACCTCGTTGCAGGCATCACGTCAAGTAAGAAATCGCACTTCAATTTCTGATGGAACTACTTCAATTTCATATGCCGTCATTCAATTGATGAACCAGGAAATAGGCAACAACATAGCAATGAATATTTGCTTGATGGGGCTTGGTAAAATTGGAACACTCACTTTAAAAAATCTTAAACATTATTTGCCCCGGCATAAAGTTACATTGATAAACAGAAATGAAATCAGAGCGCAATCAGCTGCCAATGAATATAATGTAAGCTATGCAACCTTCGAACAGCAAAGCGAAGCACTTCAAAACTCGGATGTTTTAATAGTCGCAACAGCTGCTGACCATCCGCTTATTACAAAGTTGCAAATTGAATCTTCCAGAATAAAATTGCTGTTCGACTTGTCTGTTCCATCAAATGTGAGTGATGATGTCAAAGAAGTAAAAGATTTAAAGTTTTACGACATTGATAACCTTTCTAAAATTGTAAACGAAACTATTTCGAAACGCAGAAATCAAATCCCTCTTGCATCGGAAATTATAGAACAGCATATCACTGAGTTGCAAGAATGGGAGAGGAGACGAGAATTGTATTCGATTAAAGAAGAGAAAAAATGAAATCTTCTCGCGTAATTCATGTTGCTACGCGAAGCAGCCCACTTGCTTTGTGGCAGGCAAATGAAGTGAAGGAAGAACTGGAATCTGCTGGTGACAAATGCGAGTTGATACATATTGAGAGCACAGGCGATGTGCAAGTGACTCAACCCATTTATACAATGGGAATTTCAGGAGTTTTCACAAAACAATTAGACACTGCATTACTGAATAACCAGGCGGAGATTGCAGTTCATTCTTTGAAAGATGTTCCTACTCAATTAGCTGAAAATATTTTTCTCGCTGCGGTTCTAAAAAGAGGTGCCCATGAAGATTTGGTGGTGGTAAAACGAAAAGAAATACTGGAAATTAATTCTGCACAAGCAACCATTGCCACCAGTAGTTTAAGGCGCAGCGCACAGTGGCTAGCAAAATATCCGAAGCATACGACCGTTCCCATTCGCGGCAATGTGCAAACACGATTGAGAAAGTTTGAAGAAGATAAACATCTTGACGCCGTCATTTTAGCGAAAGCCGGATTGGAAAGATTAAATCTGCTCACCGAAAATTCGATAACACTCGATTGGATGTTACCTGCACCTGCCCAGGGAATTATCGGAATTGTTTGCCGGGATGATGATACAGAGATGAAAGAAATCTGCAACAAAATAAATCATCCCGAATCGTTCATTGCAGGGTTTGTGGAAAGAGAATTTTTAAAAACATTAATGGGCGGATGTTCAGTTCCCATAAGCGCATTCGTTAAAATCAATGGAAATGAAATAGATTTTCAAGGAGCCATGCACTCGTATGACGGTAGCAGATGCTTTGAAATACGCAGAGCCATGCCGTTTACTGAATGGGAAAATGCGGGAAAGGTATTAGCCGAAAAACTTTTGCAACAAAACGGAGCACTTGAGTTGATAGAAGAAATCAGAAATAAAAAGTGAAATGATAAAAATGCTCTCGACTAAAATGATTGATGGGGAAACAATCGCTCATGCTCACACATTGAATTTGAATATTCGGTGTGTTGATTTTATAAAAGTTAATGGAGTTGATTTTGACACTCATTCCATTCATTCGCACACCTTCGATTCGATTGCTTTCACCAGTGCCAATGCCGTGAAATATTTTTTCGGGAATCAAAATGCTTTGAATTTATTAAGAGGCAAAAACATTTTTTCTCTCGCAGGAAAGACATCAGAGGAACTAGCAAGATATAACCTCAAAGCAATTTACACAGGAGAAAACGCGGATGATTTAGCAGAAGTAATTATTCAAGCTAAACTTGCGAAATCGGTTTTGCATTTTTGCGGTAATCTCACATTGGAGGTGCTTGGAGCAAAATTGAAAGGTGCCGGAATAGAATATTCTTCGTTGATAATATATCAAACAATTCTGCAAAACAAAATTGTATTGAATGAAGATTTTGATGTTGTCATGTTTTATAGTCCGAGTGGCGTGGAAAGTTTTTTTGCTGCAAATAAATTGAATAATGAAAATGTTTGTTGCTGTATTGGAGAAACAACGGCAATGGCATTGAGAAAAAAAAATAGCACCGCAAAAATTATTTTACCCCGACAACCATCACTTCAATCAATAATTGAAGCTATCGCCAAATATTTTCAAAATAGCCGAATAGAATTATGAGTGAATTAAAAAATGATTTGTTGCTGAAAGCATTGCGGGGTGAAACTGTTTCGCGCCCTCCGGTTTGGATGATGCGGCAAGCCGGTCGCTACCTTCCGCAATACATGAAGTTGAAAGCGAAGTATGATTTTTTTACGCGCGTTCAAACACCTGAACTCGCTTGTGAAATCACAATGCAACCCATTGACATTATCGGCACCGATGCTGCTATTATTTTTTCCGACATACTTGTTATTCCGCAGGCATTGGGAGTCGAAGTGCTGATGGAAGAAGGCAAAGGACCTTCGCTTCCAAAAACTATCAGCACACAAAAAGATATTGATATTCTTCAGGCGGAAGGCGTGGCTGAAAGATTGGATTATGTGTGCAAAGCAATTTCGCTCACAAAAAAAGAATTGAACGGCAGAGTTCCGCTCATCGGATTTGCAGGCGCACCTTTCACCATTCTTTGTTACATGGTAGAAGGTAAGGGAAGCAAAACATTTGATAAGGCAAAACAATTTTGTTTTACTCAAACGGTATTGGCTCAGCAACTACTACAAAAAATTACCGATTCAACAATAGAATACTTAAAAGCACAGGTAATTGCCGGAGCAGATTGCGTGCAGATATTCGACAGCTGGAGCGGCATGTTATCGGCAGATGATTTCACAACTTTTGCGCTGCCTTATCTCAAAAAAATTTCAGATGCACTAAGTCCGCTTTGTCCGGTTATTCTTTTTCCTAAAGGAAGTTGGTATGCCCTGAAACAATTAAGTAAAACATCTGCTGATGCAATTGGAATTGACTGGACGATTACTGCCGATTATGCAAAAGAGCAAACCGGTAACAAAATTACTCTGCAAGGAAATTTCGACCCGGTGAAACTTTTATTACCTCCAAAAGAAATTCAGCTAGAAGTAAAAAAGATGATTAATGCGTTCGGCTCGCAACGTTATATCGCCAATCTCGGGCACGGAATTTTACCTCATATACCAGTTGACCATGCGAAAGCTTTTGTTGATTCAGTAAAAAATTATTCTGTGTGATGAAAGAAGAATTTTCAAACTGGATAAAAGAAATTCAAAACAGAATTTGCCTCGAAGCAGAACTTGCTGATGGCAAGGAAAAGTTTTTTACAGATAAATGGACACGCAAAGAAGGTGGCGGGGGAATTACGCGTATAATTCAAAACGGTGCTGTGTTTGAAAAAGGAGGAGTAAATACTTCGGAAGTTTCTGGGAAGATAACCTCTCAAATACTCGAACAATTAAAAGTAGAAGGAGAAAAATTTTTTGCCTACGGAATTTCTTTGGTGCTTCATCCATACAGCCCGATGGTTCCTACCGTTCACGCTAACTTCAGGTATTTTGAAGTGTATGATAAAAACGGAGATGTCATTAATTGCTGGTTTGGTGGCGGATCAGATTTAACTCCATATTATTTGTTTGAAGAAGATGCAAAATATTTTCATCAAACATTCAAAAAAAGTTGCGACAAATTCGGAGAAGATTTATATCCGAAATTCAAAACGCAATGTGATAATTATTTTGTCAATCATCATCGCAACGGAGAACGAAGAGGTATAGGAGGGATTTTTTATGACTATCTTAAACCTTCCGAAACATTTACTGCGAATGAGTTGTTTGAGCTTGCAAAATCAAATGGTGAAGCGTTTATTAAAGCATATTTTCCTATTGTAGAAAAGAGGAAGAAATTGTCTTTCACCGAAGAACAACAGCATTGGCAATTGATTCGCCGAGGGCGCTATGTAGAGTTTAATTTAATTCACGACAGAGGAACGCTCTTCGGATTGAAAAGTAATGGACGGACAGAAAGTATTTTAATTAGTTTACCAATGCATGTTCGTTTTGAATACGATTATCGACCGGAAAAAAATTCGGAAGAAGAAAAATTGCAACGGATATTGATGAACCCGATTAACTGGATATAAATTTTACAGGATGCAAAGAAGAAACAGAACACTCAGGAAATCAGTTGCCGTTCGCGAAATGGTGGCAGAAACGAATGTCACCCCAAACGATTTTATTGTTCCGCTATTCATTACAGAGGGCAAAGAAGTGAAAGAAGAAATTTCTTCTATGCCCGATTACTTTCGAATGAGTTTAGATAATCTGAAAAACGAAATTGATGAGTTGTGGAACTTAGGATTGAAAAGTGTTTTGCTGTTTGTAATGGTTCCCGATAAACTGAAAGATAATAATTGTTCTGAAGCATTAAATAAAAATGGTTTGATGATTCGCGCAATTCAAACAGTAAAAGAAAAACAACCTGAAATGTGTGTAATGACGGATGTTGCTCTTGATCCATTTTCTCTTCACGGGCATGATGGCTTGGTGAAAGATTTCGAGATATTGAATGATGAAACAGTAAAAGTTCTTGCTGAAATGAGTGTACTTCATGCAACTGTCGGAGCTGATTTTGTTGCTCCATCCGATATGATGGACGGCAGAATCGGTGCTATCAGAAAAGCTTTGGAGCAAAACGATTTTACCAAAACAGGGATTCTTGCATACAGCGCAAAATATGCTTCGTGTTTTTACGGACCGTTCAGGGATGCTTTATACAGTGCTCCCGGTTTTGGAGATAAGAAAAGTTACCAAATGGATTTTCGCAACCGTAAAGAAGCAATCAAAGAAGTGTTGGATGATATAAGTGAAGGAGCGGATGTGGTAATGGTGAAACCTGCCGGATCGTATCTCGATATTATTCGCGAAGTAAAAAATGCAGTCCATGTTCCGGTTGCTGCATATCAGGTGAGCGGGGAATATGCAATGATAAAAGCCGCTTCGCGAAACGAATGGGTAAATGAAAAAGCTGCAGTTATTGAATCGCTTACTTCCATTAAACGAGCGGGGGCAGATTTAATCGCCACTTATTTTGCAAAAGATTTTGTGAAGTATAGTGCAAGTGTAAAAAATGAACACCAATAAGAGCAAAGAATTATTCAACGAAGCCCAACTCCACATTCCTGGTGGAGTGAACTCGCCTGTGCGCGCCTTTAAACAAGTGGGAGGCACACCCATTTTCATGAAGCGTGCTGATGGTGCTTACATTTTTGATGAGGATGGCAATCAATACATTGATTACCTCAATAGCTGGGGACCGATGATTCTCGGACATAATCATCCCAAGGTTGTTGATGCGGTTCAGCAACAAGTGAAAACTGCTTTTTCGTTCGGCACACCAACAACTTTAGAAGTTGAACTTGCAAAACTCATCAAAGACATGGTGCCGAATATTGACATGGTGCGCATGGTAAATAGTGGAACAGAGGCATGTATGAGCGCAGTTCGGTTAGCGCGTGGATTTACAGGGAAATCCAAAATCATAAAATTCGAAGGGCATTATCATGGACATGCCGATATGTTTTTGAAGAAAGCAGGAAGTGGAGTAGCCACCTTAAACATTAAACAGGAAGGAGGAATTCCAAAAGCGGTAACGGATGATACCATTGTTGTCGCCTTCAACAATTTTGAACAATTGGAACAAACCGTGAATGGAAATAAAAATGAATTATCTGCAATCATCGTTGAACCTGTTGCGGGAAACATGGGCTGTGTGCCACCCAAAGCAGGTTATCTTGAACTGATGCGCAGGTTATGTTCTGAAAATAATATCGTTTTAATTTTTGATGAAGTGATGACCGGTTTCCGTTTAGCAAAAGGCGGTGCACAGGAGCGATTAAATGTTTGGGCTGATTTGGTAACCTTCGGAAAAGTAATTGGTGGGGGTTTGCCTGTTGGCGCATTTGGCGGAAGAAAAGATATGATGAGTTGCATTGCACCGCTCGGGAATGTTTATCAGGCAGGAACTCTCAGCGGAAATCCATTGGCAATGACAGCCGGTTTTGCAACACTTTCCGAATTAAATTCAAATTCTTCCATTTATTCCGAATTAGAAAACAAAGGAAATTTCCTCAAGAAAAAGATGAATGAAATTTTTACTGCTAAAAGAATTACACAAGCTATCAACCAAATCGGTTCGATGATTAGCGTTCACTTTTGTGAAAATGCGGTAACCGATTTTGAATCTGCTTCAAAAGGTAATAACGACACCTTCAAAAAGTTCTTTCACCACATGCTTGATAATGGAATCTACTTACCACCGTCAGCATTTGAGAGTTGGTTTTTGAGCGCGGCTTTGAGCAATGAAAATTTAAACCACACTTTATTGGTGTGTGAAAGTTTTGTAAGTTAATGCTGATTCATCTTTTTAAAAACCATTTCACTTTTTATTACAATGAATTCAAATAACAAAGGGCTTATTATAATCAATCTGGGTTCACCTGAAAGTTATTTGGTAAGGGATGTGAGAAAATATCTGAAGGAGTTTTTGATGGATGAAAGAGTGATTGATATTCCTTCTTTGCTGCGGCAAATATTGGTGAAAGGAATTATTGTTCCTTCCCGCTCTGGAAAATCCGCCAAAGCCTATCAATCAATCTGGACAAGTAAGGGCTCGCCATTGAAAGTTATTACCGAAGAATTCGCCAATATTATTGAGAGTAAAATTGAAATACCTGTATCCGTTGCAATGCGATACGGAAATCCAACTCCGGCTGATGCCTTGAAAGATTTAAAGAACAAAGCAGAAAAACTCGATCAAGTTTTAATTGCACCGATGTATCCGCATTATGCCATGAGTTCTTATGAAACCGCCGTTGCACATGTAAAAAATCAAATTTTATCGTTACTGAAAAATTGTAAAATTCATGTGCTGAAACCATTTTATAATGAACCTGCTTACATTTCATCACTTGCAGCAAACATGAAAAGCTATCTTGCTAAATATGACTTTGATGCTTTCTTATTCAGCTATCACGGTTTGCCAATCAGGCATCTCCAAAAATCGGACACAACAAAAAATCATTGTTACATGAATGATGACTGCTGCGAAATAATTTCAGCAGCATGGCAAACATGCTATAAACATCAGGTAAAAACAACTACCCAGCTTGTTTCGGAAAAACTAAATCTCGATGCAAAAAAAGTGATGATTTCATTTCAATCGCGCCTTGGTTCTGATAAGTGGATTCAACCCTTCACCGATAAATTGCTTGCTGAACTTCCGAAACAAGGCGTGAAAAAATTGTTAGTGTCATGTCCTGCATTTGTAGCCGATTGTCTGGAAACACAAGAGGAGATTGATCTCAGGGGTAGGAAAATATTTTTGAAAAATGGAGGTGAAATCTTTGAGCGGGTAAACTGCCTCAATACTTCTGACGAATGGACAGAAACTTTTTCTTCTTATTGCAAAAACTCTGAAACCACTTACAAAGATTGGTGGAATTAATGCCAGCAACATTAAGCTATTTTTTTCGCATGAGTTTGTAAATCCTAATAGCACTCATCAAAAGGACTACAAATAAGCCAAGCCCGATTAATCCCCATACAAAACTTAAATTCTCTTTCACTACTGCCAGCATCACAATGGCAACTAAAAAAATGGTTGCTACTTCATTCCATAGCCGAAGGTGATTAGAATTGTACCTGAACTCACCGCGCATCTGCTGTCGAAAAATGATATGTAGTGTGAAATGATAAACGTATAATCCCACTACAAAACATAATTTAATAATTAACCAATCGGGAAGTGAACCATACAAATACATAGTCCACAAACCGAACACCAATGTTAAAATAGCAGATGGAAATGTAATTCCATACCACAAACGCCTTATCATGAGATTGAATTGAGTATGCAGAATAGTTTTCTCTGCTTCTGTTTTTTCTTCCGCCTCTACATTGTAGATAAACAGGCGCACGATATAAAATAAACCGCTGAACCAGGTTACAATAAAAATTATGTGGAGTGTCTTAACGTAGAAATACATTCAAGTCAATTTCAAAAATAATTGGTTAAAAAATCTGCTGCTTAGTCTTGCAATTAAAACTTTGCACTAAGGCTCAAATAAATTAGTTTTTTATACCAACCCTGGCGCAAGCGTCCGCTTGTGCCTGATTAATTTCAGCAAATTTTCGATAAGCAGCAAATATAAAATTCTTGAACAGATGAAATTCTATTTCGTTTCTTTTGCAGTAATTAACCCGATAAGTCTGTAGAGCAGGGATGAGTATAAAACATTCCTACCCGACATTGTGCAAGAAATTATGCAGGAGAAATTAAGGAACTAAGAATAGTTTGCCGGGATTACAGCGGCACTAGCGGACGCTTGCGCCACTAAGAGGGTGAAAATCTTTTGGCGACAGTGAGACCATCAACGGCTACAATGGTTGCCGAATGATTCAAAAACAGCAAAACTTACTTTTAATTACAATGGACTTTCCTTATTTTTCAAAATTACATTTAACGAAATTGGTGAGATAACCGAGATGGAGACCAAGCGTTATATGGGCGATAAAAATTTAGAAACTTGGGTTATCAAAGCCACCAATTACAAGGAATTTAATAATGTATTTATACCGACAGCTTTTGATGTTTTATGGAGATTAGACAAAGGCGATTTCAGTTATGCAAAATTCAATGTGAAAGAAGTTGAATACATTAAACCAAAAAGATTCTAACTACACCAACAAAGCGGGTATGCAGCTTATCGAGTAGCCTGTGCCTGAATAATTAATTTCAGCAAACTTTAGATAAGCAAGAAATATACAATTCTTGACCAGCCGAAACTCTATTTCTTTCCTTCGCAGTAGTTAGCTGGGTAGATCTGTTTATCAGGAATGAGCAAAAACATTTTACTCGGCACAGTGCAGGAGAATGCAGATTACTCAAAATAGTTTTGCTCGATGACAGTGTCACAAGCGGACGCTTGCGCCAGGAAGGGGGATACGAAAAGGCTATGCCGCATTACATATTTATGCCACCAAATGTATTCTGGCATGATCTCTCCATTGTGCAGGGGGTTCATCAACATGTCGCTTAAAAGCCCTGTTGAAAGCTATGTCAGAATCATACCCTGCCTTCAGCAAGGAGAATCTTTGGTTCCTGTAGATTCCCCGAATTATCGCATATCCGACAAATGCTAATTTCAGAATTGCTACTTTTGTACCCGTAAGTCATTTTAATGAAACAGCTTCTCACCATCTTTTTTGCATTGATCTACCTTACTTCCATTGCGGGAGTAACGATAAATAGTCAATATTGCTTTGGGGTGAAGTCCTCCGTTTCCATTGATGGTATTGGTGCAAAGAGGTGCTGTTGTGCTTCTCCTGATGCCTCAAAGAATTGTTGCTCCCACAAGCAATTGGTTTTAAGAATAAGTGACAGTCACGTAGCCAGTGCAGGATCAGTTTTTAATCCTCCCGCGCCGCTTAGTCTTTTAGTAATTACTCCCTTCAGTCATAACCAATTGCTATCTTTAAATAGCATTCAGTCAATTTCCAATGATATTCATGGTCCGCCTTTATCATCCGAACCTGCCCTCTTTATTCTTCACGCTGTTTTCCGCATTTGATTTCTTCTTCAATGGGTTTGCTCGCTATACTGCGCAGTAAGCCATCCTGAAAGCGATACTCTTTTCGCTTTTCGCATTTCTTTTGTATCTGTCATTAAAAAAATCAATTCATGAAAAAATCAATTTTCATGGTAGCGATGACTGCTATCATAAGCACGGCGCTCGTTGCTTGTTCCTCAGGCAATAATTCTAAAACGCTATCATCAGAGCAGGCAACTATCGATCAAGCAGATTTGTATTACTGCCTCATGCATCCGGATGAGACGAGTGCCAAGCCAGAAACGTGTCCGGTTTGCGGAATGGACATGATAAAAGATCACGATGGCATTCGTGAGCACTTGCTCGTTAGCTTATCTCATGTGAAATAATTTTTAACAGCTCAACTGAGTAAAATGATCAACAAAATAATTTCATTTTCAATCCGCAATCGCTTTATCGTACTAACTGTGACTTCCGTGCTCTTAGGTTGGGGCATCTACTCTATGAAGCACAATCCGGTAGATGCAATTCCAGACCTCAGCGAAAACCAGGTGATCGTATTCACTGAATGGCAAGGTAGAAGCCCGCAATTGATGGAAGATCAGGTTACCTATCCTCTCGTGAGCAACCTGCAAGGGATTCCTAAAATAAAAAACATTCGCGGCACCTCCATGTTCGGAATGAGCTTCGTCTATGTAGTATTCGATGACGATGCAGATATTTATTGGGCACGCACGAGGGTAACAGAACGGTTGAATTATGCTCAGCGATTATTGCCTGAAGGTGTAACGCCAACCCTGGGACCTGATGGTACAGGCGTAGGACACATTCTTTGGTACACGCTGCAGGGTAAGGGAACCGATCTTGGAGATCTTCGAGCTGCACAGGATTGGTATGTAAAGTTTGGATTACAGACTGTACCAGGAGTGAGTGAAGTAGCCTCTTTCGGTGGTTTTCAAAAGCAATACCAGATCACCATCGATCCCAATAAACTTATCTATTATCATCTTTCAATGAAGAATGTGCTCGATGCCGTAAAAAGCAATAACAATGATGTGGGAGGAAGAAAATTTGAGATGAGTGATCAAAGCTACATCGTTCGCGGATTGGGTTATATCAAAAACATTCAGGATGTAGAAAACATTTCTGTTGGTACAAATCAAACGATTCCTATTCGCATACAAGACATTGCAACTGTGCAAATGGGCGGCGATTTGCGGAATGGAATATTTGATGAGAACGGTGAAGGAGAAGCAGTAGGTGGTATCATCGTGATGCGCTATGGTGCAAATGCCGACCAGGTTATTAAAGACGTGAAGGCAAAAATAGAGGAAGTAAAAAAAGGGTTACCACCAGGTGTATCCTTTCATTTCGCATACGATCGCAGCCAGTTGATAGAAGCTTCGATTGATTCGGTGAAGGAAACCTTGATTGAAGAAATAATTGTCGTGTCACTCATTGTGTTGCTCTTTTTATTCAATGCACGAAGCACGCTGGTCATTCTTATTCAATTACCTGTTTCTATTGGCATCAGCTTCATTTTATTGCAATCATTTCACATTACATCAAACATCATGTCACTCACAGGTATTGCATTGGCAATCGGGGTAATCGTGGATGCCGGAATCGTGATGGTGGAAAATGCGTACCGCCATTTAAGTGAAGCGCAGGAATTTTTTATGCTAAAAAGAAAATCATGAGTACCATTTTAAATAATAAAGAACGGGTAGCCATCATCGAAAGATCAGCACACCAGGTTGGGCGCCCCATCTTTTTTTCTACCATCATCATCATAGTATCATTCCTGCCGGTGTTTCTGCTCACAGGCCAGGAATACAAATTGTTTTCACCATTGGCATTCACCAAAACGTTTGTGTTGCTGGGTTCGGCAGTATTGGCGATTACCCTAGTGCCGGTGTTGATGGTCATCTTTTTGAAAGGAAAGATCAGGCCTGAAAACAAAAATCCTGTCACCAACTTTTTCAATCGCCTGTATGCACCGGTATTGCATTTTGCATTGAAATATAAAAAGCTCGTGCTTGTTATCAACATCGCTGCATTGATCATTGCCGTTCCGATGTTCATTAAAACGGGTTCAGAATTTATGCCGCCATTGGATGAAGGTTCTATTCTATTTATGCCTGTCACCCTTCCGGATGTTTCTAATTCAGAAGTAAAGCGGATTCTGCAATTGCAGGATAAGATCATTAAGTCCGTTCCTGAAGTAGATAATGTGTTGGGCAAAGCAGGAAGAGCAAATACTGCGACCGACAACGCTCCCATCAGCATGGTAGAAACAATGGTGATTTTAAAACCCAGATCGCAATGGCGCCCGGGCATAACAAAAGATGATATCATCAATGAACTCAATGCAAAACTCCAGATTCCCGGTGTGGTGAATGGCTTCACGCAACCGATCATCAATCGCATCAACATGCTTTCAACAGGAATAAGGACGGATGTCGGGTTGAAAGTGTACGGGCAAAATCTCGACAGCATTTACAAATTAGCAACTCAAATGAAAAATTCTTTACAGGGAATTGACGGCGTGAAAGATTTATACGTGGAACCGATTGTTGGCGGAAAATATCTCGACATTCAAATAAAGAAAGAAGTGATTGGCAGATATGGATTGAGTGAGGATGATGTGAACACTTTTATTGAAACAGCATTGGGCGGAATGAATTTGACAACTACTGTTGAAGGAAGACAACGCTTTAATGTGAATGCGCGATTTGCACAGGATTACCGAAATAATCTTGATGCGATTAAACAACTCACTATTCAAACAGCGGATAACGGATCCATTCCCCTTTCGCTCATTGCGGATGTGAAATTATCGGAGGGACCTCCGATGATCAATTCTGAAAATGCGATGTTGAGAGGAACCGTTTTATTCAATGTGCGCAACCGCGATTTAGGAAGCACCGTAAAAGAATCACAACAAAAACTGAATGATCTTTTCAAAAAACTTCCCAACGGATATAGTATAGAATGGAGCGGGCAATGGGAAAATAAAATTCACGCCGATCAGAGCTTGCGCATCATTATTCCCCTTGTGCTCATTCTTATTTTCCTCCTGCTCGTTTTCATTTATCGCTCCTGGAAAGAGGCAATGATCACTTCCTTAAGTGTCCCGTTTGCGTTGATCGGTGGCGTGTACCTGGTCTATTTCTACGGAGTAAATTATTCGGTGGCAGTTGCTGTGGGTTTCATTGCGTTACTTGGTGTTGCAGTAGAAACTGGAGTGCTGATGGTTATCTATTTGGATGAAGCCATCACAAAAATGAAAAAAGACAAGGGAGATAAACCCATTACTCAAAATGATCTTAAAGATGCCGTGATCGAAGGGTCTGCAAAAAGGTTACGCCCGAAGTTGATGACGGTTGCCACTGCCCTATTTGGCTTGATACCAATTCTTTTCTCTCACGAAACAGGAAGTGATGTAATGGTACCCATTGCATTACCCATGATTGGTGGCATGATCACCTCCACCATTCATGTGCTCATTGTTACTCCCATCATTTTTTTAATCACCAAAGAACGCGAATTAAAAAAGCACGGTACTATTGAAGTGCTTGGTTTTAAACATTAATCGTCATGAAAAAAATTATTGCATCACTCGTATTACTCTTAGTCGCTCATTGGAGCCAGGGACAGGTTCTTACGCTCGATAGTGTTTTGAATCGAATTGAAAAAAATAATCCGCAATTGAAGGTTTACGAGGCAAACATTCTTGCAGACAGCGCTTATGCATCAGGTGCAAAAAGTTGGGACGCGCCAACGATACAAGCCGGGATATGGAATACGCCATATGGTCATTTCTTCAATAGTGATTACAAAAACTCTGGACAACTCATGTTTGCTGCGGAACAATCCATTCCGAACCCCGGCAAGCTAAAAGCAAAACAAAATTTCCTGAACGCAAAAGGTTCAGTTCAAAGTGCTAATCGCAGCTATGCGTTAAACCAACTCTTATCTGAAGCAAAATTGAATTACTACAATTGGGTGATTCTGAAAAGAAAACAAAGTGTGCTCATTTCCATTGACAGCTTGCTCACCTTCATCATCAAAGATGCAGAGTTGCGATATCCCTACAACCAGGACAATCTTAGCAGCGTGTACAAAGCGAAGGCTGAACTCTTTGAATTGAATATTGAGCAGGTGATGAATGAAAATGAAATCCAACAAAAGCAGATAGCACTGAGCACATTGATGAATCGCGATAAGAATTTTGTGTTCGATGTGGATACAAATATCGTAGTGAGAGATTATCAAACCACTTTAATTGATACCACAAGCATTAATAAATTCAGAAGCGACATTCGCTCCATCGATCAAAGCATCAATGTTCAGTTGCTCAACCAGAAGGCTGAACTCTCCAATCTCAAACCTGATTTCGGTATCCGCTGTGAGCACATGCAAACCTTCGGAAATCAACCTCTGTTCTATTCAATTCTTGGAATGGTTACCATACCGATAGCACCTTGGTCGAAGAAGCAATATCATTCGAATGCTGCCGGCATGCAATATGAAATAGAGGCAATGCAAAATCAAAAGCAATCCATCGTAAACGAAACGGCGGGTAAACTGCAATCTATTCAGACTGATATTTCAAATAAGAAAATACAGTTAGAGATGTATCACAAAAACATCATTCCAGCATTGCAAAATAATTATCATACTACGTTACTCGCCTATGAGCAGAACAAAGAAGATTTTTTTGTGGTGCTGGATGCTATCCGTGCTATGAGCGACGCGCAATTAGAGAATCTGAATTTGCAACAGGAACAGTTACAATTGCAAGTGAGCTACGACCAGGAAATTGAACAACGATAAAATTATTGAACAATGAAAAGAAAGATTTTAATCATCGGTTTGGCAGTGCTCGTTTTTGCTTCCTGCAAAAAACCTTCATCTTCCGCAAGTGGAAATTCCAATCCTGTTGACATAAGCAGTGTCACTGCTCCCACCGATCAATCCGTAGTTGCTTCGGTTTCAACCACTAAACCAATGGTGAAAACATTCAGCGACACCATTACCGCCCAGGGATACATTGATTATGATACGCGCACCTTCAACACCATTACAACGTTATATGGCGGTCGCATTGACAAGTTGAATGTAAAGTATGCGTATCAGGAAATTCATAAAGGAGAATTGCTCTTCCAAATTTACAGTCCCGACATTGTAAATGCAGAAGACAATCTCATTTTCATTCTGGTAAACGATGCAGATAACGCTACCCTCATCAATGCCGCAAAGCAAAAATTACGAACACTTGGATTGAATGAAAAGCAAATTGAAAAAGTAGTTGCCACAAAAAAAGCGGATAACGCGTTGCCGGTTTACAGCCAATACGATGGGCACATTCATGAAATGAATAGCTCTATGATGAGCACCGCTGACGGAATAAATAAAAATCTTTCTGATGCTTTGCTATCACTCAAAGAAGGAATGTATGTTGAAAAAGGGCAAGCATTATTCAACGTGGTAAATGCGCATCATGTTTGGGCAATCCTGAAAATTTATCAAAATGATATCCGCAAGATCCAACTGCATCAATCTATGGAAATTTCCATGCAGGATGAACCGGGTATGTCATGGAATGCGCACGTTGATTTTATTGAACCTGCTTTCAGCGATGGCAGTAAAACACTTAATGTTCGGGTGTACACCGAAAACATGATGCACACGTTTAAAGTAGGTTCAAGAGTAGTGGCAAAAATTAAAACAGATAGCATTACAGGATTATGGATTCCAAAATCGGCTACGGTTGATTTGGGAAATAATTGGGTAGTGTTTCTGAAAAACAAAACTGTTTTTCAGTCAAGAAAAATTCAAACCGGTGCAAGCGCAGGCGATTTCATTCAGATTATAAATGGAATAACATCCGATGATGAAATTGCTTCTAAAGCACAATTTTTAATTGACAGCGAAAGCTTCATAAAAACTTCAAACCGCGAAAACTAAAATTATGAGCATTGCAAAAAGGTATTCAGTCGCCACCATAATTGCTTTCGTAATTTTCGTGGGCAGTATATTTCTTCTTTCTTCTTGCATCAGTATGGAAAAAGACGACACCGATGCGAATGTCTATTACACGTGTTCGATGGATCCGCAGGTACATGAGCAGCATCCGGGTAAATGTCCAATCTGTCATATGGAGCTGACTAAAGTTGAAATGTCACCTGAAGATATGAATGAGGTAAAACTTAGTGCCGAGCAGATGCGGTTAGGAAACATTCATACCGATACAATGAAGCTTCAAAATGTAAGCGATGAAAAAATTCTCAACGGCACCGCAGTGATAAACGCTCAAAATGTTCAACAGATCAGTTCACGAATCAGCGGGAGAATTGATCATCTGTATTTTAAAAACACAGGCGAAGTAATTCATAAAGGCGATCATCTCTATGATATTTTCAGTCAGGAGTTACAGGCAGCACAGCAAGAATTTCTTTTGGCTATTGCCAAAAAGAAAACGCTTGGCAATAATGAAATCAATTATGAGGATCTTATGGCTTTTGCAAAAAATAAATTACTGCTTGCAGGCATGAGTGAAAAACAAATTGAACCCCTTCAATCATCAGGTACGGTTCAATTATCCGTTCCTGTTTACAGTTTGGTAAATGGTACTATAACCAATGCTTTAGTTCATGAAGGTGATTATGTGAACATGGGAAGCGAGCTTTTTGAGCTTGCCGATCTTTCATCTTTATGGATAGAGGCGCAGGTGTACAGCAATCAAGTGGACATGTTGCACAACCAGGAATATGCAGAAGTAAAAATTGCAGCGTTCCCGAATGAAATCATCAAAGGTAAAATAGATTTTGAAAACCCTGAACTTGTTGCACAAAGCGAAATCAATTTAGTGCGAATAAAAGTGCTGAATCCAACCGGCAAATATCAACCGGGCATGATGGCATACGTCGTGCTAAGAGGAAAAAATTCAAAGTCATTTTTAATTCCATCCGATGCGGTAATGCATGATTCAAAAAATAGTTGGGTATGGATCAAAAATCAAAAAGAAAATTTTGAAATAAGAATGATAAATACCGGTATTAGTCGCAATGATAGTACCGAAATCATTTCAGCCATAAATGAAGGTGATATAGTAGTTACCTCCGGCGCATATCTGATTAATAGCGAATACACCTTTCGTAATGGAACTAATCCTTTGCAGGGAATGAATATGCCAAATATGAAAATGTAGCAATCTTATTGAAATATAATTAAATTAGAAATCTTAAATAAAATAGTTCGTAGGGAACTCTTCCACGTGTCGGGCTTTAGGCTCCAATCATTTATGAAATAGAAAAGGCTCTCCGCTGCAATCACTATTATAAAAAAATACATCCGCTCCAACATCGCAACATCGCTAATAGTCGCTCGTTGCTTTTGTTGGCGTTCCGCAGTGGCAACTGCCCCGTAAGCGGGACGAGCTCTCGCGGTGTAACGGCCCGGCTTGCCACTTGATACTGCTACACGCATTCAGGTAACTCCACAATGTTTCCTCTTATCGTTACCTTATAAAATCAGTAGTCGTTCAGCTCACTCAATCGTTACACTTGCTTTTACCGACCCGCGTTCCCGTCTTTAAATTTAAGTATTTGCTTAAATAAGCAAATAATAATTAAATTTGCTTGGTTAAACTATTGGAATGAACAAAAACACTTGCAATCGCATCTTTGCTGATATTAGTCAAATCAATAACTGCCGTGAGAAATTAAAAGCTAATGATAAATCATTCGCGCAGTCAGGTCAGATTCTTTCACTGGCAGGCAGCGAAGTGCGTTTGAAAATCCTTTATCTGTTAGAAGAAGAAAATGAGCTTTGCCCTTGCGATCTCAGCGACATACTTGGAATGAGCATTCCCGCAGTTTCACAGCATTTGCGCAAATTGAAAGATGGAAATATAATTGAATCAAGAAAAGAAGGTCAGACAATTTTTTATTCGCTAAAAAAAGAACACTTGAAAATTCTGCGCTCCTTTTTCAAAATTATTAATCATGAAAACCTTAAACTTCAACCTGTATGAATGTGAAAGCAAAGTCAGATAGTGGTTTGTTGGCAGGCATAATTGCTGCTGTCGCAGGTTCATTATGCTGTATCATTCCTGTAATTGCTTTAATAGGCGGACTTGCTGGAGCAGCCGCTTCATTCAGTTGGATTGAACCCTTACGCCCTTATCTGATCAGTTTAACCGTGCTTATTTTCGGATTCGCCTGGTATCAGAAATTAAAACCTCAGCCGGTTGATGATTGTGGGTGTGAAGTGGATGAAAAACCAAATTTCATTCAATCAAAAATATTTCTTGGCCTCATTACAATTTTTTCAGTGCTTATGATCACATTTCCATACTACTCAAAAATATTTTTTACTGACAATGCAAAACTGGTTGTTGTAGCTGACCAGTCAAACATTCAGACGGCCGAATTTAAAATCTCAGGAATGAGTTGCAGCAGTTGTGAACAGGAAGTAAAGCACGAAGTCAACAAAGTAAATGGACTTGTCAAAGCTGAGGTATCGTATGAAAAGGCATTTGCGCAAATCCAGTTCGACAATTCTAAAACGAATGCCAGTGAAATAGAAAAAGCAATTAACTCCACAGGTTATCAGGTTACAAGTTCTACAATCAAAAAATAAACTACAATGAAAAAACTATTCTTCTTTCGATCATTGAATTTGCTGCAATTACATTCCATGTCTGCAAAATTGGCAATGCAAGCACTTCACCACAAACCGAAGTGAAATGAGCGCCACTATTTTTTTAGAATCAGTAATTACATGTCCGTCATGTGGTAACAAGAAGGAAGAAACAATGCCGGTTGATGCCTGCCAGTATTTTTACGAATGTGAAAATTGCAATGCAGTTTTAAAAACTAAACAAGGGGCCTGTTGTGTTTATTGTAGTTACGGAACTGTAAAATGTCCTCCACAGCAGGAAGGGGACAGCTGTTGTTAATCAGAAAAACAAGAATACATTATATAATCTCATATTTCATAATTCTACTCGGATTAATTCATATTTATTTTGCCCGTTGCAGACATGAGTTTGATATTGATACTCTGTATTTTATTGGTTCAGGTATCGCCATAATATTTGCAGGGTTAATAAATCTTATGGAAATTAGAACTGCAACGGCCTTTAATATGAGAATAACCGTCTTCACTAACATTTTAATGTTTTCACTTTTCATAGTGAGTGCTTTTGCCCTTCATCAGCCGCAGGTTAATATCGCAATAGTTCTGTTTGCAATCGCTTTTTTCCTCTCAATCAAAAAAACTTCCGTTCCCGTGAAGTAAATAAGTCCATCAAGTCCAAGTAGTCTAACCATTATCTGTTTAACTTCTGCATTGGAGGCTCCAGAGAACAAATACAACAGGAAGTTAAGAGATGATGAAGAAAATCGCATTGCTGCTGAATTACTTATAACCCTGGAAGGGCTGCTACAGTATTTTTATTCAGTGTTCAGCCACTGGGTGTACATGTAACGTTATACACCGAGGATAATAATTTTTACGATTATTATAAGCGACAGTTAGCATACGTGATACTTCCTGATGGAAGCTGTTTAAATAAACTGTTGATTCGTGAAGGATACGCAAAACCAGAGGCTGAATACTACTGCAAAATGTTGTTAGAATATGAGCGAATTAATTTCGCTACACAGCAAGCCAGACAAGGATTGTATGCTCTTGCACCGTTATTTTAGAATGTTTCCCATATGTTTCCCACAGAAAGAAAAATGGAGTGCAATTAGTTGATTTGCAATATATTATATTACATATACGTGATCCCGCTGGGACTCGAACCCAGGACCCCAACATTAAAAGTGTTATGCTCTACCAACTGAGCTACGAGATCAATTTTAAAAAAGTGTGGGCAAAGATAACCTGAACAATAGTATTTTCAAATTCTATCGTTCATTTCCCAAAACCCAATAAATTATGTCTGGTTGTCGGCATAGATTGCTGTAACAGCCAATCCGCCACTCTTCCGGTATCCGCGGTACATGCCTTCAGAATTAAAAGGCATTTCAATATTGCAAAACCGGTCAATGGCAATCAATCCGCCCTCTGCTCCCAGGGAAACTAATTTTTTATGCACAACAAGGTCGCAGGCCTCCCGCAGCAGCATGTCTTTATATTCCATTAAGGCATGTACATCATAGGCTACTACAGCCCGGATAAAAAATTCTCCATGGCCGGTGCACGATATCGCACACGTACTGTTATTAGCATACGTGCCGGCTCCAATTACAGGGCTGTCCCCTACCCGTCCGAAGCGCTTGTTGGTAATACCGCCCGTCGAAGTCGCCGCTGCAAGGTTCCCATAACCATCGAGAGCTACTGCTCCTACCGTTCCGTATTTTTTTTCTCCGCCGTGGTCAAGTGTAATAACATCGTGCTTTAAGGCGTGCTGCCATTGATTGTATCGTTCCTGGTTAAAAAAATAGTCATCACCTTCCAGCCGAAGATTTCTTTCACGGGCGAATTCTTCGGCACCTTCGCCGCATAAAAAAACATGCTCTGAATGAAGCATTATCTCTTTAGCCAGGGCGATGGGGTTTTTTACATGCTTTATACCCGCTACCGCACCTGCTTTCAGATCAGAACCATCCATAATAGAGGCGTCCATTTCGTGCTTTCCCTCATGGTTAAAGACAGAACCCTTGCCTGCATTGAAGTAAGGATAATCTTCTAGGCATTCCACCGCAGCTTCTACTGCATCAATGGCACTTCCATTGTTTTCCAGAATCCTGTAACCTGCTTCTATGCCCAATTCCAGGGCTGCCCGGTAATTTTTTTCTTTTTCCGAAGTCAGGATTTTTTTAAAAATGGTGCCGGCTCCGCCATGCACGGCAATTGCAAATTTTTTCAACAGGTAATTTTTTTATTCCTGAATGGTTTCAATGATCATTTTATTGATAAGGTATAAACGTTTTCGTTTACAAAAATTACAATCCCAATTGTTTTATGGCATCCATTCCTGCCAATGCCTGCGCATGCTGCGGATTCAGGAACAGCGTTTTCTGCCAGCATTGTTTTGCCTTTTCATATTCTTTTTTTGAAAAATAAGCTCCTCCAAGGTTATACCAGCCCTCCGCATCATTTGGTGCATATCGGACTGCTGTCAAAAACTCCGTAATGGATGCATCAAAATTCTGGCTGGTACCTTCCGTCATTCCCTTCTTATAATGGTAATTAGCAAGATACTTATCGTACTCCTTTAAGTTTCCATCATCAGGATCGATAGCACGGGCCTTATTCCATGCCGCCTCTGCTTTTTCGGTGCTGTCCAGCCGCACATACGCCACGCCGATGTTTAGCCATGGTGTAATAAACCCGGGTTGAATGACAATACTTTTTTTGAAATAACCGATAGATGTTTTCAAATCGCTGATCTTTTGAGCCTGCTCCGTTACCTGGTCACTGTTATGCACCAGTGCAACACCGGCGTAGGCGTTAGCCCGCGCACTTCCTGAAGACAATTTTACATCATGCAGAAATAATGTTTCATCTGATTTCCAATCTGTATTCCGGGAGATCACTTTAATTGCACTTAATATAACTACTATGAAAGTGAGTGCCACGGCCACGCCGGATTGCACAGCCATCCTCCAATTCAATTTCATAACCGCCCTTCGTAAGATTTCAACTACTATTATTACAAAAGAAATGGATGGCTGAAAAAGAAAACGCTCTGCCATAGGCGCTCCAATGTTAAACAGCAAATTGGAAACAATGAATATGCTTGCGAGATAGAAAAGTATGCAATAGCTGACCAGATCTTTTGACTTTAATTTATAGATGGCATAACCAATGAGTGAAGCATGGATGATGAGTGAAAGCAATACGAGGGGACTGGCAAAACTCTGATACGGAATCTGATTGAAAGAATAATCGTAAGTGAGGTAATAGGGGGAAAAAAGCAAATGCAAATTTTTAAGATAAACCAATAAAACGGTTGCGTACTTCTGCAGAGGTGTTGCAAGCACAAACGGATTATCCAAAACGCTTTTTATTTCATTGTTCTGGAAGCCTAATAAAGAAATACGGATAAGCACATAGAACACGGCAACCAGTAAAAATGGAATGGTAAGTCTAAAAATCCTTAACCAACTTTCTTTCGCGAAAAAATAAAGTGTAAGCGGAATGATGAAGAGGAAGGTGAATCCGTTTTCCTTGGAAAATAATGCAAGGAAATAAAAAATAACAGAAAAAATAAAGTGTTTTATTTTATGGGTCTGGTTAATGTACAGAAGCAGGAAGTAGAGATTTAATAATAGAAAAAGCAATGAAAAGATTTCATCACGACTTTTTATGTTCGCTACTACCTCACTGTGTACGGGGTGAATAACAAACAAAATGGAAGCACAAAATGCTCCGATTTGGAAGCCTGGTAATATAAACTTCCGTAGAAGAACCAGGAGCACAACGCCAGTTAAAGCATACAACAGCACATTTATTAAATGATGCATTGCAGGACCATTTCCAAAAAAAGAGTTTTCTATGGCAAAGGAGACAAGTGACAAGGGGCGGTATCTGCCTCCGGATAAATTTTTTGACTGACCGATAGATCCATAAAAGCTATCGTGGGAAAGGATGTCCGGAATGCCGCTGATGCCCCGCTGGACAAATGCATTATCGCGCAGCACTAATCCATCATCCAGCGCGTATCCGTTCCATATGGAATTTCCGTAAAAAAGAAATGAAAGCAGTATAACAGTTATAACCTGATTTTTTCGGGAAGAAAATAGTGCGTCTAATCCTGTTTTACCCCGTGGTTCAATCAGGGGATTTAGCGGCTGTTGTTTTATTCCGGAAACCCGCTTTTTCTTTTTCTCTTTCATAATCTTTCAGGCTGAAAGGTAATACTGGTTTCAAAGATAAAGGAACACAATCTTTACTCTTTGGTTTATTACTTTTATGCCATCCCTTCAGTATAGCTTACCACGTTATAATTGTAAATTTAAGATGATGAGTTATTCCTATATAGAAATTGAGAAAAACGACCGTATTCAATATATAATCCTTTCACGCCAGGAAAAAAAAAATGCGCTCAATTATGATTTTGTCACGGAGCTGAAAGATGCATTGCAAGCAGCAGAAAATGACAATTCCACAAAAGTGATAATCATAAAAGCAAAGGGGAATGTTTTTAGCGCCGGGGCTGATCTTGAATATCTGCAGCAACTTCAAAATTTTTCTTTCGAAGAAAATCTTGCTGATTCCAACCACCTTAAGGATTTGTTTCTACATATATACACTTCAAAAAAAGTGGTGATTGCGCAGGTGGAAGGCCATGCTATTGCGGGAGGCTGCGGCCTGGCAACCGTGTGTGATTTTTGCTTTGCCGTTCCCGATGCAAAATTTGGATATACCGAAGTGAAGATTGGCTTTATCCCTGCACTGGTAATGGTTTTTCTTATAAGGAAAATTAATGGGTCTAAAGCAAAGGAATTATTACTTACCGGCAAACTGATAGGCGCAAACGAGGCAGCCGCCATTGGACTGATAAATGCTGTAGCTGATCAGGATCGAATTGAAATATTTGTTAAAGATTTTGCAACTGCCTTGTGCAACGAAGCCTCTGCACAGTCAATAGCTGCCACAAAAGAAATGTTGAACAAAATTTCTTCAATGGATTTGAGCAGTGCGCTTGATTACGCCGCACGAATGAACGCCAATACCCGTGCAAGTGAAGATTGCAAAAAAGGTATTGAATCATTTCTGAAAAAAGAAAAAATCAATTGGTAGCACCAGAATGAGTTAGCAAGCCTAATCTTCAAGATTTGCTTTACTTAAAAGTTTCTTTTGCCGTATTCCACAGAGCATCCATTTCCTGCAGAGTCATCTCTTTAAGCTTTTGATTTTTCTCTTGGGCTAAATCTTCCATCATTCGAAAGCGATTAATAAATTTTTTATTTGTCTTTTCCAATGCCGCTTCAGGATCAATAGAGAGAAATCTTGAAAAATTAACCAAAGAAAAAAGCAGGTCACCAAATTCGCTTTCCATCTTTTCTTTTTCAAAGGCTGAAAGGTTTTCGCTGTGTGAATATTCGCTGAATTCATTCAGTTCCTCTTCCACTTTCTTCCACACCTCTTCCTTATTTTCCCATTCAAAGCCTACTTGTTTTACTTTATCCTGGATCCGAAAAGCTTTCACTACAGCGGGAAGAGATTTTGGAACCCCTTCGAGAACAGATTTTTTTCGCTCTTCCATTTTTATCTGTTCCCAATTACGCTTTACATCCGCTTCGGAATTGACCTTTACATCACCGTAGATATGAGGATGACGTTTAATGAGCTTATCACATAGCGAATTGATAACTTCCGTAATATCAAATTCTTTTTTTTCAGCAGCAATTTTTGCATAAAAAACTAGATGCAGCAACACATCCCCCAGCTCTTCCTTCAGTCCCTGCATATTTTTCTCATCTATGGCATCGGTAAGCTCATAGGTTTCTTCAATGGTAAGCAGCCGAAGGGATTCAATGGTTTGCTTTTTATCCCAGGGACACTGCTCCCGCAACTCGTCCATAATTTTCAATAAGCGATCAAGGGCAATTCCGGCAGGAGTCATGAGATACCCATTCAAATTCTCAGTACAGATAAAATTATTTATTTCCTATAAGGATTTTTGCAGAGCCAAGTAATTGATTTCCCTGTGCAACTAACAGGTAACTGCCAATTGTAAGATTACTGGTGTTTATGGAAAGGCTTTGCTGTTGCATGATGCTGATATCTGTTTTAGCGTATACAACTTGTCCCAGCATATTCACTAATGAAATTGAAATGGTTACAGGCGATGGAGCGTATAGCTGAACATTTACTTCACCTGGTAAGACTGAGTAATTTAAAGTGAATGGAAATTTTGGAGAAGATCCATTTGCCAGGTACAGTGTATCTTCCAGGTAGCAGTTGTGGACACTTTCAACTATAGTGTCATTTAATGCAACCTTAAAACTATCGAGCCTTTCCTTGTACAGCTGGATTAATTGCTGATAGTTTGAGTTTAGTATTTGGTTTTCATTTTCTTCCGGATCTTTATTCAGATCAAAAAATTCTTCCGTCAACCCATCACAGTAATAGTATGTATAGGCATAATTTTTATCACGCACTTGTCTTAATGCAGGCAATGTTTCATTAGAAAGGACTTCATAGTAAATCGAGCTACGATTCACAGAGCCATCATATAATTGTTTCAGCGAAATACCATCAAAATTATAGACAGATGGATCAATGCCGGCAGCATCAAGGATAGTTGGAGCAAGATCAACATTCAAAGCAAACTGATCATTTACGATTCCGCTAATTGGAAACCATGCTGGAAAGCGTATGAACAGAGGCACCTTGCTCGATTCTTCATAAGCCAGTCGCTTTACCTGGAGCTGATGTTCGCCCCATAAGTGTCCGTTATCACTGGTAAATATCACCATGGTATTATCCAAAAAATTCCTGCTCGTGAGCTTGCTGAAAATACGCTGCACACTGGCTTCCACACCGGCAAGCATCTGATAATAGAGGCGCAAAGTGGTATCTAAATCTATAGTATCCTGTATGTAAAAGTGAAAATCCCGGAGAAAGCTTGGATAATTATGCTGGAAAAAATAAAAATTATCCGGGATGGGCATCGGAATGCTATCGTAAAGCGAATCATCCTGTTGACGGGGCTGAAAAGGTGTGTGCGGAGCGAGGTGACTAACCATTAAGAAAAATGGTGTGTCTGCAGGCTCATCCAGCAGAAAGCCAACCGCTGAGTCAGTAATAATATCCGTTTTATGTCCAAAATAAGAACGTACTACTCCATTGTAATTGAACTGAGCATTGCTATAATCTTCGCCGATGGATGCGAACCAATAATCCCATCCCTGCTGCGGGTCAGTGGCCCAATCATACTTTCCGACAAAGCCAGTGCGATAGCCGTTGGTCTTTAAAATACTTTGCAATTGAATGAGCGTGGAGTCAGGTGTAAAGCCATTGTTTCTGGCTCCGTTCTTATGGGGATATAAACCTGTAAGCAGAGACGCACGGCTGGGAACGCACAGGGAATAAACACAGTAAGAATTTGAGAAATTGACACCTTCATTCGCAATACGCGAAATACTGGAATCATTGAAAAAATCCGGGCCACCATTGGGTGAAAAGGAATCAAACCGGGCATCGTCAAGCAAAATAAGTAATACGTTCGGCTTTGTCTGGGAATAACAAAATCCGCCCATTAACATTAAACAGAAAACAATAAACTTCATGCAAGGTGTTATAGAGCAATATTAGAATATTTCAGCCGGACGGATAAAAGTATTTATTCACCGGTATTTTAATATTGTTATAGGATTGATAAGCACATCTAACATCCTGATTAAAAAGGTAATCTGATTTTTAACGGAAGGTGTAGCTTTAAAGGCAAAAGCCTAATTTTATAATCGAAAAAGAAATTTTTTATGCCTGTAAGGCCCGACGATTATTATCCCGAAAAGCAATATTATGCAATAGGTGAGGTTGCCAAAATGCTTAACCTTTCTGTTTCCAACCTTAGGTTTTGGGAAAAAGAGTTTGAAATACTCCGTCCGAAAAAAAATGCTAAAGGTGACCGGTTCTTTACAAAAAAAGACTTGGAATATCTTAAGCTTATCCATCACCTGTTAAAGGAAAAGGGATATACCATTGATGGTGCGCGGAAGAAATTAATGCAGAACCAGGATCTTGTAACTGACCGTGTGGCAGTATTAGATTCCTTAAAAAAAATCCGTTCTTTTCTGGTTACCCTGAAAGATTCCATGGAGAAAAAGGAAGGCACTGAAGAAATTAGCAGTAAATAGATATAAAGTGTCGGCTGCTGCCTTTTGGATAATGAAAAGGTGCTATCCATTTTTATCTTTTCAGAACTGAAAATTCTTGCCGGGTATATTCATTCTGACCCCAGCCTGGAATACAGAAGTTGAGGAAGCAGATGAAGAAACATTGGACCTTGTTCTGCGATACACATAAGACACATCCACATACAGATTGTGTTTGATCATCCAGGCAGCGCTTAATTCACTGAGAAATAACTTTGTTTTTACACCCTGCCCTACCTCATTATTGTAGATATGAATCACATTGGTTTGGTCCGTTGGAAAAAAAATATTAGCCCCGTAATTCAATCCTGAGGTATCGTTTCCCTGGCGGGCGAACGTCCATCTCCATTGAATGGTAACAGGAAAAACAGGCTGGTAACGGATTTTTCCGGTCCACTCATTAAAATTCGCTCCAAGTGGGTGAGCCAGTGCCTGGTTGTAATTAGTATAGCTGGAAACAGTGTCGTAATGAGTATAAGTATACGGGCGAACATGATTCCATTCCAACTGCAAATCGAAATTCTGTATATCAAATGCGTCTATATATTTAATGCCATTTTGAAGACCGTATTTATCTCCCCAATATCCTTTACCATTTTTAGATTCACCTATATTAAGATCGTCTATCATCAATTGACCATACCAGGAAAAATGGTGTAAAAAATTAATCCGGTAATCGGCGCCAAGCATTGTATTATCAGGGCTTCCAATCAATTGTTCCACAGATCGGTAAAAAATGATCGGGTTGAGATATTGCAGTTCAAATCCATTGTTACGGTGAAAAACCACGCTTTCCCATAAGCCTGCATTTAGAAACTTTGTAACATTGATGCTCAGGTGATGAAATGCTGCAAATTTCTTGGGAAGCAACTGATCACCGCCTCTCAGAAATTTACCGGTCATGTCAGCAAAAATATTTTGATAGCTAAACTTCCATACCTGGGTTTGGAGTTTTAAAAAGATATAATCTTCCGAAAAATCAGAGAGTGCAAGCGAACGAATACCATTACCGATAAAATTTTTATCATGCCCAAACTGAACAGTGATAAATTTTGCCACCTTAAAATCGAAATATCCTTTTGCATCAAAAAAATCGACGCCTTCCTTACCGAAAGTTTTATAGTATCCTTCATTTGGCAAGGCACCGAAAGAATCCGTTCGCTCTCTTACGAACAAGGGAAACCGCGCCTGGTTTTCAGTTAAGAAAAAATAATAGCCAACCTTTTTTGAGATCCAGCCACGTAAATCAACTCCACGGGTATTGATATACAGTGTGCGGTCAGATGCAGACTCTTTTCCTATATTAAATTCAAATACCGGGTTAATCTTTATCAGGAAATCATTTGAATGGTATTGGTAAAAATCCGCGGGTGAATTATAAAAATATTTTAAAAATGAATGGCGACTTTCAGCGCTATCGTTGCTCCATTCCTGGTTATCAAGTCGCAGGTATTCAATAGCCATTATATCTGTGTTAGACAGGGATATAGATTTACCCCGCATTGAATCGAGAAAACGAATCGCATTCTGGCGAAGTAAAGGCAGGCAGGAAAAATGCAGGTCATCAGAAACTTTTCCCGATTTAATCTCAAAACGGGAAAGATAATTATAGGAAAAATCGTTTAAAGGGATGAAAGCACTTTGTGCACAGGCCTTTTTTGAGGGAGAAAAAAAAAGAAGCCAACAAACCATCAAGCAGCATCTGAACATTACATTGAACGCAGGAAAACCATTCATTGAAGAAAATATAGAAGAGTTAAGCTACCAGATAATAAGATATGCGATCTGATAGAAATTTAATTTAAGTATTGATATAAACAAAGGCTATAATCAAAAATAGAGTTTATTTCAGCAGCAGATTCGCAACCTTTTCCAAATTATTCCTCTATAATTATTTTAGTACATTGTAAAGTATCAAATGACGATCCTCAGCATTTTTGATTTTTTTAAGGATATTTTTCACCATCCGATGGCAATGTTTAAGCCGGAGGACATTATAAAATATGGTGGCATGCTTTTACTATTTCTGTGCGTTTATGCACAGATCGGATTATTTTTTTGCTTTTTTTTACCTGGTGACGCTTTGCTTTTTACAACCGGCGTATTTGTAGCAACCGGAAATTTTGATCAACCAATACTTTCAGTGTGTATTGTATTGGTAATAGCAGCCTTCATGGGAAATCTTTCTGCTTATATTTTTGGAAGGAAAGCAGGGCCCTTACTTTTTAAACGAAAAGATTCTATCTTTTTTAAACACGAACATTTAATAACCGCCGATCAGTTTTTCCAAAAAAATGGAGCAATTGCTGTTACCGGATGTTTTTTTCTTCCCATAATAAGAACCTTTACGCCCGTTATAGCAGGTGTTGTTAAATACCCCTTCCCCAGATTCGTGCTTTGTTCACTTTTAGGAGCTTTGCTATGGATAAATATATTAGTACTTGCCGGGTATTTCCTGGGAGATGTCCCCTTTGTAGAAAAGAACTTAAAATATATTATACTCGGGATGATCATTGGTCTTACCCTGCCAGTGATTTTGAAAATCGTTCGCAGTTCCCGCGGAATCAAAACTAAATAAGTATTGCTGCCTCTCCTGCTTTTTTGAAATACGCTATTATCTCATTTCCTATTTTCGCACTATTATCAATCAAAAAATGCCCGAAAAAATAAAAACGCTTGGAGTATTAACCTCAGGCGGCGATGCACCTGGAATGAATGCCGCAATACGTGCTGTAGTGAGAACAGGAATTTATTATGGTTTAAATATAGTGGGTATTATGCGCGGGTTTGAGGGGCTTATAGAAGGAGATTTCTTAGATATGGATTCCAGGTCGGTAAGCAATATTATCCATCGCGGAGGCACTATTCTTAAAACAGCCCGAAGTTCTGCTTTTATAACTGTTGAAGGAATGTCAAAAGCATTCGATCAGATCACAGCAAAAAAGATTGATGGAATTATTGCAATGGGAGGCGATGGAACATTCAAGGGCGCTTTCGAATTCAGTGAGCGGTATGATGTTCCTTTTATCGGTATACCGTGCACCATTGATAACGATTTATATGGTACTGACTATACCGTAGGTTACGATACAGCCATTAATACTGCCATGGAAGCAATAGATAAGATCAGGGATACAGCTGATGCACATAACCGTCTTTTTTTTATTGAAGTAATGGGCCGTGATGCGGGTTTTATTGCGATGCGTTGCGGATTGGCAAGTGGTGCAGAAGCTATTATGGTTCCGGAATTACACATGACTATTGACGAACTGATAGAAAAATTAGATCAGGGTGCAAAAAGAAAAAAGTCTTCCAGTATTGTAATTGTTGCGGAGGGGGATGAGGAAGGCGGAGCTTTTGAAGTAGCTAAAAAAGTGAAAGAAAAATTCGATTACTACGATACCCGTGTATCTATAATCGGCCATATGCAAAGAGGCGGAAGCCCCACCTGCCAGGACCGCGTAATAGCGAGCCGCTTTGGGTTTGCCGCAGTGGAAGCACTGCTTAACGGACGGAAAAACGAGATGATAGGTGTAATGCACCACGACGTGATTCACACACCTTTTTCTAAAGCAATAAAGCATCACCTTGAAATAAATCCTCAAATGCTTAAGCTGGCTGAAATACTTACTATCTGATGCCTTACGTGAGTGTAGTCAGTCTGAATTTCTGCACACATCTTTAATCCCGAAATCCAAATTCTATGAGAAGTCTTGTTATAAGGAATGCGTCTATAGTGAATGAGGGAAAAATATTTATTTCCGATCTGTTGATTAAAAACGGGCATATAGAAAATATTAACCCGCAGATAACAATAAAAGAAGCATTCACAGAAATTAATGGTGAAGGAAAATATTTATTGCCTGGAATTATTGATGACCATGTCCATTTTCGTGAACCAGGCTTAACGCAGAAGGCAACTATCTACTCCGAATCTAAGGCCGCAATAGCCGGAGGTGTTACATCTTTTATGGAGATGCCTAATAGCATTCCTGCTGCAGTTACTCATGAATTGCTGGAGCAGAAATATCAAATAGCGCAAACCACATCGCTTGCTAATTTTTCATTTTATCTGGGAGCAACCAATGAAAACCTTGAAGAAATAAAAAGGACGGATGCCGGAAAAATCTGCGGGGTTAAAATTTTTATGGGATCCTCAACAGGACAATTATTGGTAGATGATACATTAGCGCTGGAAAACATCTTCAGATTTGCTCCTGCTTTGATAGCAGCACATTGCGAAACAGAGCAAATAATCAAATTAAATGAACAGCTTTTAAAAGATAAGTATGGCCTTGGTATACCCATTACATCTCATCCGGTTATCAGAAACGAAGAAGAATGCTTTTTATCTTCCAAAACTGCTATTGAGCTGGCAAATAAATACGATTCAAGGCTTCATGTTCTTCACATTTCAACGGAAGAAGAAACTGCACTCTTCTCTAATCAAACACTTCTTGATCAAAAAAAAATTACAGCTGAAGCGTGTGTGCATTATCTCTGGTTCACAGCCGGTGATTATGACCGGCTAGGGCCTCAGATAAAATGCAACCCTGCAATAAAAGAATCACGCCACAGAGATAAACTTCTTCAAGCCATCATTGACGACCGTATAGACCTAATAGCTACAGATCACGCTCCTCATACGTGGGATGAAAAATATACAATGGCCGAAGGCAATACTATCAATTATTTCAAATCTCCATCCGGCCTTCCTTTAATCCAGCATTCGCTTAACATTATGGTTGAACTATACAGGAGTGGCAAAATTTCACTGGAAAAAATTGTTGAAAAAATGTGCCATGCCCCAGCTACTTTATTCCGGGTAAAAAAGCGCGGCTTCATCAGAGAAGGATATTTCGCGGATTTAGTGCTGCTGGATTTGAACACTTCTTTTATTGTGAAAAAAGAAAATATACTGTATAAATGCGGATGGTCACCGCTTGAGAATACAACTTTTCACGGAAGTATTACGCATACATTTGTAAACGGACGATTGGTTTTTGCAAATGGATTATTTGATGAAAGCATAAATGGAATGAGGCTTTTATTTAACCATTGAATCTCACTTCTGAATTAGTTATCAGAACAGAATAATCATGTTTTTTATAGATGGTATCATTTCTGCTCACTTGGGATTATGTCCACGTCAGTTAGAAAATTTTTAGATCCAGCGGGAAATCCTGATCCGGTAAATTCATTGTACGCATTCGCTCTGAATATTATTTATAATATGCTTCTAAACTTCACGCTAATATTGCATTAGTCGCTGAAGATTCCTTTAACATTTTATGCTAAAAATAATATGAGCCTATAAGTACAGCTACAGGAAGAAGAACAGGCAGCCATCCTGTTACCGGGTCACCTACAGCTACGCTGGAATAAATAGCACCAATTAAATCATATGAAAAGCCCGCATAAGCCCACTCCTTAATTCCAGGATAACCAGAATGAGTATTGCGATTACACCCAATAACTTTGCTATCCCTATAAAAGGAATAAAATAAGCCGGATAACCCAGATGCTCAGTTACCATTTTAACTTCATCGGCCATACTAATTACATCCGGAATTGAGGGTGCCAGCATTAATGCTGCAAGCAGCTTAGTTAGCACTCAATAAATTGTTTTGTTTTTTTAATGTTTATCCATTTAAATTTTAGATGCTGGCAGTAAAGTTCACCATCCTTACAGATTAATGTACAGGACTGCCAGCCGTTATTTGTTGTAGTTTTTTTGTTTAATGCTTTATTAATCTTGTCCGCGTGCTTTAACTGTTCTGACTATAATTATAATTTACCATCCATTGAACACCGAACTTGTCGGTAAGCATTCCAAAGTAAGCACCCCAAAACATTTTTTCAAGTGGCATGGTAACTTCTCCACCAGATGAAAGGCCTTTGAATAAATGGTTTGCTTCGGACCGAATTTAACCTGTGGCATACTTTCCAATACATCAGTACCCATAAGAAGGTTGCTTCCTATCGGTAAAGCAACGTGCATAATTTTCTCGCGATCATTTGCCGATATCTTGTCTGCTTCAGGTGTATCCTTTAAACGTTGAAGCGTTGTAAATTCTCCGCCAAATACTGATTTGTAAAAATTAAATGCTTCTTCCGTATTACCATTAAAGTTTAGATAAGAATTAATTGTTGCCATTTTTTTATTTTAAGAGTTAGATAATGAATTGTCTTTTCCTTTCTACCCTGTTTATTGTCGCTGCATCCATTTGCATTCCTTCCCAAGGTGTCTCGATAAACCTGAGATCCCGGGCTATGATTTTTCAAGAATATTTTTTAAATTAAAAAAGGCTTGTTTGTAAATCCTGACCTAGCATATTATCTATATAGAGATTCATAAAATTCATAGGGTATGGATTTCTGCCTTTCATTCCCCATTTTAATTTTGTTTGATTATCAGTAACATTCTCTGCATTCATATAGATATCAGCGGTATTTTCAAAAGGTTTTTTGAAACGTACTTTCATGTTTATTCTTTGCCATCCTTTATCCTTTCAATTTCCTGTTCTCCTTTACCAACCTCGTTATTCTGACTGTCCCAGGCATATAAAAAACCTACGGTGCCATCCGTTCCTTTAAATTGTTTTTTCATCAAAGGGTCTGTCATTATCCACTTATTATAATTATCCTGGTTTTTTAGATATTTCACATATCCGTTATAAATGATGCTCCAATAAGAGGTATAGCGATAACAATGGTTCTTGCGATTATGAGTTTTTTTAAGGTTTTCATTTTTATGGTTTGATGTTTACAGTTAAAAATTTGTTATGGCTCCTGATTGTGAAAAAGTTTGGTGGTTGTTCTTAATTAAACCTGACAGTGAAATTTATCTGAAGTTCTCATTATTAATTTATTTAGATGAATTATGGGCAATAGCAGCAATTAACAGATTTTTTAAAGCCTGCTTATTTATGGTATCGCCTTCGTAAAACCTTACAGACCGGGAAATTTTAGCATCATGTCCGGCGTTAAAAAGTTTCTGCGGATCTTCAAGTGCGGCGCCCTGAAAAAAATTAATCCCTACATTATCCTTGAAAAGCTGCTACACCGCAAACCAGACCATTGTGCGACCAGACTGCCGTATTCCACTTCCATTCTTCAACTATTTCCGGATTAGTGTTCCGAATGAACTCAAGTAACTGGGCAAACAATTTTCCCCGCCAGTCAGCAAGCTCTCCAATGCGGGCGGTGATTAGCTCAGACGGACTTTTATTTACTTTTAAAATTGGTTTCTTCATGCTGTGTTCTTTATTAATATTTAATTCCTGAAAAATTCTGATACTTTACTTAATTTTTAAAACCTGGTTTCTCAACATCTTTCACGGCCTCAGCACCATTCTCACATGTATTTCATGGCTTCGTAACCTAATAACCTTCTCCATAAAGCTATTTGCCCTAAAATATTTGCTTCCCGATAAATAATAAAGGTGATCATATCAAAAAAGGTCATGGTGATACCGGGCATTTCGAAAGGACTATTCAATTTATTATCATTTATATTAACGAATGCTTCTCTTAACTTAGGGCTGGTACTTTCCCAATCGCTTTCAAAGGTGCTTAGTTTGGGATAAGTAATATTGTCCTGAATGCCTTTATTATTTTTAAATAATTCATTGGCTGCCTGTTGTTGATCTATTCCAAGACTTCTAGCTATTTCAGACCGCTGCTGAACCAGACTGCCAGTTAACCAGGCAATGTGATTTGCTTTTGTATTTAAGCGGCTATGCGCATCTTTATCAGAAATGCCATCCAGCGCTTTAGTAAAAAATGCTGTGTGCATATCGTATAATACAATAAGGGAGAACATTCTATTGCTTTCTGTTTGTGTTTCCATTTTAAGTTGTTTTATAAATGCAAAGTTACTGTCATAAAATAGTTATTATAGGTGCTTTTGCGGCAGTTAGAGGGTAATTTGCGCCATGATTTTTCATAATTTTGAATCATGAAACATATTTCTATTCTCGTTCCCAATAAAGCAATTTTAGGCAGCCTTGAGGGATCCCGACAGTTGCTGACACAAGTAAACGAGTTTTTTAAAGCTAAGCAGGAGCCCCCATTGTTTAAAGTCCAACTGGTGGGGCTTGACAATGAGACTTCTGTAAGCGGTGGCCTTTTTACTGTAAATGCTGATGCCGTATTGAATGATATAAAAAAAACAGACCTTATAATTATTCCGGCATTGGATGGAGATATAACAGAGGCTATTGATAAAAATCGTGATTTTATTCCCTGGATAATAAAGCAATATAACAACGGAGCTGAAGTGGCAAGCCTTTGCTTAGGAGCCTTTTTATTGGCTTCAACAGGTTTATTAAAAGGAAGAAAATGTGCCACGCATTGGATGGCTGAAAATCAATTTCTCCGGATGTTTCCTGAAGTAAACCTGGTAACTGAAAAGATTATTACTGATGAACTCGGTATATATTCCAGCGGAGGAGCTTTTTCTTACTTGAACCTTATATTATACCTGATTGAAAAATATGCGGGCCATGAAATAGCCGTTCTTTCTGCTAAAGTATTTGCAATAGAAATAGAAAGGGATAACCAGTTATCGTTCACTATTTTTCAGGGTCAGAAAGGACATGATGATGAACCTATAAAGAAGGCCCAGGAATTTATAGAGAAAAATTTCCATGAAAAAATAACCGTTGAGCAATTGACTTCCATGTTTGCTTTCAGCCGCAGAAATTTTGAACGGAGGTTTAAAAAAGCGACCTCTAACACAGTATCAGAATATATACAACGAGTAAAAATTGAAGCCGCAAAATTAAGCCTGGAATCTTCCCGCGAAAATGTGAATGGTGCTATGTATAACGTAGGCTATACTGATCCGAAAGCTTTCCGGAATACATTCAAAAAGATTACAGGATTATCGCCTATAGAATATAAAAATAAATATAACCGGGAAATGAGTTATCAGCATGTATAGCTTAGACGAAATATTCTGTAGGGTTGCAATTGAAAAGGTGAGCTTATTCTTATAATGAATCAGAACTGACGGTAACTTTCTCATCAATCCATTCACTAATATATTCAGCCACTTCTTCCCATCCAGGCTGGCCGCAAATGTAATGGCCGCGATTAGGAAACTCTTTATAGGCACTAATGCTTCCTTTATCTGTGTATGCCTTACTGTTTTTCTCATTTAATTCAGGAGGTATTATTTCGTCAATTTCGCCCCCAATAAAAAGCAGTGGAGAATGTGGGGTGGCAAGATCCACATGCCTGTCTTCCATCATGCAATCACGAAGTATATTGCGGCTGTCGTGAGTGGCAGTCTTTTCATATTCACGATTCGACTCTTCCATGGACATTGCATTGGCAAAATTCTTATGAAAACCTTCAGCTGTCATTAAATAGGGCTCATCACCTTTTAATGGATTGGCTATAGACATACTGTTTCTAAAAAAGCCCCAATCGAAAGCAAGCATTTTATTTGGAGCAACTGAATCAATACAA
Source organism: Chitinophagales bacterium (assembly GCA_013816805.1). NCBI lineage: Bacteria > Pseudomonadati > Bacteroidota > Chitinophagia > Chitinophagales > Chitinophagales bacterium. The sequence continues at coordinate 53,333 of JACDDS010000012.1, forward strand.
ATACCTGCAACACCTAATCCTTTATTAATTAACGTTTGTACAATCAAGCCTCCCACTGAGTGTCCGATCAAAATGGCATCTGGATTCTTTGCTGTAATATCTCCAAATTTCTTAATCACAGTTTGAAGCCCTAATGTTCCTAACCCATCCGGTATATTTCTTCTTAGTTCAGAAGGTTCTCCTTCGTGAAAAGGCCATGATTGCACAATGCAATTGTAACCCACCCGTTCAAAAAAAATAACCCAATTCTCCCAGCTTTTATCATTTTGAAACATTCCGTGGATAAATATTATTGTTTTAGTCATAAGGAGTAGAACTGAAATAAAGTCTTTTATTAAGATATATTAGCCAGATAACTGATCCACCTAAAAAGGATACAAATACTTCACATATAAATTGTGTATAATGATTAAATAAAGAGAGTAAAAAAAAATAGCCTGGTATTTCTGTTCACAGGCCATTATTATTCAGCATAATTAATAACCGTTAAGCAGTTTGCGCTCTCTGATTTATTATATTTTTAGCCAGAAAATTCAACTTCGTGTCAGCTTGTTGCTCTTCCTGTAATATCATTCGCAATTTGGATGCAACGGCGTCATAACCCAGCATTTCGGCGTAGCAAGCTGCGGAGCCATAACCGGATATTTCATAATGCTCTACCTTTTGTGAACCGGCAATTATAGCCGCGTCGAGCGCTTCGTCGGTTACGTCTTTACTCATTACCTTTTCCCCTTCTTCAATGATTCCTTTCATACCCGGGTTGAAATCTCCTTCGGGATCTATTCCGAATTGCTTTGCTATAAATTCCATTGCTACTTTATGCTGATCAGTTTCAGCCAGGTGAAATGCGAGGCTATTTTTTAATGCCGGATGTTTCGCCTTCTCAATCATTTTTGGTATGGCTTCTACCAGCAATTTTTCAGCACTCCACAACACCTGTATTTCATGGTAGAAAAGGTCTTCCAGGTCATTTATTTCTTTCATAATTTCTATTTTAATTGTTTACAGATAAAGATTCATTATGTAATCTAAGAAAGGCCCGGCTTCATAACCACTTTCACACAATCATCTGTTTTCTTCTTAAACATGTCGTAAGCTTCAGACGCTTGGGTAAGTGGTAATTTGTGAGTTATGATATCATCCAATACTACCTTACCGCTTCGCACGTAATCAAAGCACTGATCTATATAAAGGTGCGTTTGGGCCTGGCCAAACTGCAGGATTAAACCTTTGTCGAAAATGCGATGAATAGGAAAATTATCATAAGGACTTGCATAGACACCTACAACTGCTATAGTACCATTCCGGCGTACCGCTTCAGTACATATTTCAATAACCTTTGCCGTTCCTTTTTCTGCATTCAGAACTGCCTTAGCCTTTTCAAAAACATTTCTGTTTGCTTCCATGCCAACAGCATCAATAGCTACATCAGCACCCCGTCCATTAGTCATTGATCGGATCTGTTCCATCAGGTCATCATCGTTTGCATCAATTGTATCTACATTATTTACCGATCTTGCTTTATCCAGTCTGTATTTCAGAGGGTCTACTGCAATAACCCGGGCAGCACCGTGAGCCCATGCAGCTTTTTGTGCCATCAGCCCTACGGGTCCACTCCCAAAAATTACAACACTATCCCCTTCTTTTACTTTACCCCATTTAACGGCGCTCCACCCGGTAGGGAAAATATCTGTAAGAAATAAAACCTGATCATCAGTGAATTCATCCGGAATAATTTTAGGGCCTGCGTTTGCTTTTGGTACACGAACATATTCTGCCTGACCACCATTGTAACCGCCGTACATGTCTGTATAACCAAACATGCCGCCACCCTTTCCTTTCAAAAGATCACCTTCCGGACCATACATTTTTGGATTGGTATGCTCACAGCTTGGATGAAAACCCTGCGCACAAAAAAAACATTGTCCGCATGCAATGGTAAATGGAACTACCACCCTGTCACCTTTCCGTAGCTTTGTTACAGCCGAACCTGTTTCTTCCACTATACCCATAAACTCATGTCCTAATACCTGGTCTTTGAGCTGAGGTACAAATCCATCATAAATATGAAGATCAGAACCGCATATAGCTGTAGAAGTAACTCTTAAAATAATGTCATCAGGAACTTCAATAGTGGGATCATCTACGTTATCGACACTGATATCTCCAATTTTGTGAAATACTGCTGCTTTCATAATAAGATTTTAGTTGGGAATTAAAATAAGGATGAGAATATGAGAATAATTGAATAAAAACTAAGCCAGCAATAAATGGAGGAATTCTATAGGAGGAGTACTTTTTTTTGTGAAAAACATTTCCCGCCTTTTTAATGGATGTGGAAATGGTTGCTGTTGAATAACCCGGCAATTAAGGAAGTATATAGGTTAGTGTATATTCTAATGAACTACAATAAATGTGTGGACTAAGGCATTACGGGGCATATATTATTATCTAACGGATGAAATCAATTTTAGCTTATCATCAAGCTGTTTGCCTATTTTTTCTTTTACTAAATTCCACTCATCATCTATTATGCTATAATAAGCAGTATTTCGCGCTATACCGTTATCCTTAATCCTGTCTTTTCTTAGAATGCCTTCAAAACAGCCACCGATTTTTTCAATTGCTTTTCTGGAACGCAGATTTGTTTCATCTGTCTTTAACTGAACCCGGATGGTTTTTAAAACTTCGAAGCAATATTTCAATAACAGAAATTTACATTCGAAATTAACTCCTGACGACCAATAATTTGATGTTATCCAGGTCCATCCAATCTCGAGCTTTCTGTCTTTAGGTACAATATCAAATAACCTGGTTGAACCAATGAGTCTTTGCGTTTGATTATCCAAAATTACAAAGGGATAATGATTTCGCTTGTCTCTTTCTGCTAAAGCTGTATTGTAAAGCGCTCTAAAGTTTTCGGGAATTGAGGCATCGGTTGGCGTAAACTCCCACAGCTTTTTATCTGATGCAGCATTCATCAGTTCCTCAAAATGAGGTTTCTCCAGCGGCATCAATTTTATAATTTGTCCCTGCAAAATAACCGGATGTTTTATCCATTCATCCATTACCTGTCTAGATTGAGTTTATTTAGGATCATCGTCTAAATAGAAATAAAATTCAACAAGCAAAAGTGAATGTATGGTCCAATTTTTTGCCTGAAAAGGATTGAACAGGTAGTGATGACAGTAATTACTGCATTAGATTCATTACAAATAAATAAAAAAAGCCTTCATTTGAAGGCATTAGTTTATTAAGCAATTTTAAACCAGACTTGTACATCGCTTTTAGCGGTGCATCGTATCCTGATTCATCATACCACCATCATGGTGCATTCCGGTATCAGTACTCATTGAGGTATGATCCTGTTGCATATTATTACTGTCGGGTCTCATAACCATAGTATCGTTACTCATGGTCTGATTATCTGTTTGTGTAGTTGATTTGCAGGAGGTGATAGCAAAACCACTCAGCAAAATTACGGCTATAAGAATCTTTTTCATTTTTGGAATTTTAGATTGAACAACAAAACTAACAGGATCACTTTAATCCTGTTAGTTTTTTGTTTTAAGTTATCAACGATAGATTTCTTCTCCTTTACTTGACCTCCATTGATTTTCTATATAAGAGGCATCTTCATCATTACGGGGATGTATCCCCATTACAATACGTCCATTTTTTATTCCTTCCTCATATTTCTTTGCACGGTCTTCAGGAATCCCCGCTCCTATCAATGCACCAATTAAGCCACCTGCAACTCCACCAGCACCTGCACCGGCAAGTGCTGCTGCTAAAGGACCTGCTACTACCAATCCCAATCCCGGAATGAGCAAACTGGTACCGATAGCCGCTACGGCTCCTATAATAGCACCTAAGGTTCCTCCTATAGCAGAACCTGTTCCTGCGCCTTCCATTGCTTTACTGCCCAATTCGGTAGAAGGACGATCATCATTTTTAAAATGCTTTTTACGGGTATCATCAGACATCATTACATTCACGTCGTCTTTTTGATAACCACGCTCATGAAGGGCTTTATATGCTTGTTCAGCACTATCCCTATCGCTAAACATTCCTGTCAGCATTGGACGATTAGTGGTATTAGAATTTAAGTTTTCCATTTGTAATGTTATTTGGTTAAATTAATATGAATGCTAATTATAAATACTATGCCATTGATTATAGTAGGTGTTAACAAACTGAGCCGCTATAATGGGGGAAAATTTTCTACAAGCAGATGTGCTTTTTCAAAATTATTGTTGAATTACCATCCTAAAACTTCCTTTAATTTTATATACCCGGTTTTGCTTACCGGAATTTGCTTGCCCGATTTAAGAACTGCGAGATGACTTTCCTTCTCATAAGGATCAATGCGTGTGATCTCATGAATATTAATCATATATGATCTGTGAGTTCGTACAAAATGAAGAGTATCCATAAATTGCTCAAAGTGGTTCATCGTTCTGTTTTTTAAAAAATATCCTTCCCGCGTAAATATTTTAACATAATCATCAGCAGATTCCAGGTAATGAATATCATGGATAGGAATAATTTTTATTTTTCCGGCAATCTTAACCACAATGCGCTGGCTTTGCATAGGCGAAAGGGCAGCAGTTTCTAATAACGATACGGTTTTCACAGTCGCCGGCTGTGATGGATTTTGAGCAACCCATTTTTGCAATGCCTTATCGAAACGGTCCTGACTGAAAGGTTTTAATAAATAATCAATTGCATGCGCTTCAAAGGCACGGATTGCAAATTCATCAAAAGCAGTAGTGAAAATAACTGCAGGGGGCTGGTCAATAAGCTCCAGCATTTCGAATCCATTGATTTTAGGCATTTGAATATCGAGAAACAGAAGGTCAGGATGATGTTCATGAATAGCCTTAACTCCTTCAAACCCATCATTGCATTCCTGGATAATCTTCACCTGCGGGTACTTCTGCAGGTATTCTTTCACTATTGAACGTGCCAGCGGTTCATCATCGATAATAATACATTTAGTCATGGTGCTGCGGTATTTTTATCAGGGTTATAAAGTTTTTACCGGAAATCTCTGTTTGCAAAAGATCGTTCCTTGCAAATAATAAATACAATCGCCGTTGTATGGATGCCAGACCGAATCCTGTTCCCTTAATTGGCTGCGAGGTTTCCGGATCGAAAGGATTGTCTACAGTAATAACTAAATGCTGCTCCTCCGCTTTAATTCTAACATGAATGGTTATTGCTTCGATAGTATCATACAATCCGAATTTAATTGCGTTTTCCACAATTGGCTGCAGCAGCATTGCCGGTATTTCCATTTGCCTGCTTTCTTCGTCACTTTCAATTATGGTAGAAAGACGGTATCCGAATCTGACTTTCTCTATATCCAGATATAATTCCAGATACTGAAGTTCTTCAGCAAGGGATACCCATTGGTGCTCATCTTTCCGAAGAGTTCGTCTTAAAAAATCACTCAATTGCTGTATCATTCGACGCGCTTCCTCCGGGCGGGAACCTACCAATGCGCTTATCGAGTTTAAGCTATTAAAGAGAAAATGAGGCTGAAGCTGTTGCCGCAATTTGAACAGTTCCGCTTCCCGGGATAATTTTTCCGCATCTGTTTTGCGCTGCTCATTTGATTTTTGTTCTTCAAGGGTATACCAGAGCATACTGACCATAGCTGAAATCCCTATTACCAAAAAAGCAAACAAAAAACGTGCGGGCAAAGATTTATAGAGAAAAGAAGAATAGGAATTGCTTGTATTGATTTGTGCCAGAAGCCACCAGGTTACCATTAACCACACCGCAGTTAACCCTGCATTTCTTACCAGGGTAAACCAAACGCGTTCTTTTTGAGGCAGGTAAAATCGAAAATGGTTACTTACAAGAATACAGACGGCGGCCAGCAATGCATTGGAAACAAAACTGTCTGCTATGGCTTCTCTAAGTGAAATTCCCAGCCAGTCCATTGCTTTCACCTGCATACAGGCCCATGTAAACCATCCTGCAGCAAAGAGCCAGCGGAACCTTGTTTGCGATAAAGGCGAAGTAGTCACGGCAGAGTTAAATAATGGTTGCTTTGTTCATTGGAAATGATCATTCTACACCTCTTACCGGGTTAATTCTTTTTGATCGGTGAGATCTTAAAACAGCAAAACTGCATCACGTAAAGGCTGCAAAAATTCCGAAAGATGCTCGGGTTGAAATTGAGATGCTTTTTTACGAATTAATGCTTTATAATTTTCAGGCTGTTCCGGCTCTTGTATCCTGGAATACATTTCAGCACCATCAACCAGTTGATCCATAAGATAAATTTCAGGAGCATCTATAAATTTCCACTGCACTGGTTTCTTTTGCTTGTTGTAAAATATTTCCTGCTCCTGCTCTCCCAGTGCTTTTGCTTTTTCATAAGCTTGCTGCTGACTATCTGCTTTAATTAACCGCAGCTGTTCATCAAATTGCGGACGGTGTTTTCCTTCTCCACAAATAATTTGAAAAATGATTTTTGCTAAATACCATTTCATGTTATAAAATTTAAGGTGTTAATTATCGAAAATTTATATTCTTTAATTTCTAGAAGCTGCGGATATCTATTCCTCCTAAAAAACAAGTCCCTTTTAATACCAGCACTTTATCCGGATTGACAGTGATCGATTCCCGGGGTCGCTTGTCCTCAATGCCTCCGAATACAGAGACTAATTCAGATCTTACATCCCAGTTTGTAGGAAGGATAAGCTTTGTTCCACCGAGTATAGATGTTACATCGAGCGTTACCCGGCCATTGATATCAGCCTGCGTTAAATCCAGTTCAGTACCACCCATAAAACTCGTAACATCACCTCCTTTAAAATCTTTTGAAAGTATTATTTTTCGCACTCCTCCGAATACAGAGGTGGTATCAAGATAATCTTCACCGGAATTTATGGGTGGCCGGGCATTTTTCCACTTCATTGATTCCTGATCCCAGTGACGATAATTTTTTGGGCGAATAATTAACCACAAGCCAACGGCAATAATGATTACCGGAAGAGAAAATTGATGAAGGGATAGCGATGGGTATACATCATCGATCATAGATATTCCACCAATAAGAATAAGCACCAGCCAGGCTGCACCCTTGAACTGATGGCGGACACCTATAAAAATTCCAAGAAGTATCAGAAAAGTTTTCCAGGTAAATAGCCAGTTAGGAATCGGGGTTCCGGCTTTTTGAAGCATTAAACCAATTCCTACGATAAGTAAAAGAAACCCTAACCAAATCGATCCCTGGTGTTTCCTTGCATCTCTGTTTTCCATAATTTTATTTTGAACAAAATTGATTAAGTCTGCACTATGGTACAATTGTAAATGGGTAAGCCAATGTATTTAATCGGTGAAAACAGGAATTTAATCGGTGAGATAAGGATGCAGGAGTTTTTATTTCCTTATTCGGCCACTGGGTTCCATCCTAAAAGCTCACAATCGTGAGCATAACCTATTTCGCATAATTTATTTGTCCAGGTGGTTAGTGCCTGCAAGTCCATTTTAATTTGCGGACCGCTGCCACTTATTACCCATAATTTTTTATCCTTTGATGAACGATGCACTTTGTTAAAATGATAAGCCGGAGAAGGTAATTCAGAAACAAGTCCCTGAGCCTTCAGCGAGTCATCGGTTGCAAAATAAAATTCAAGAGAAATGTTGCTGCTTTCATTAACTCCATACTGGGTAAGGAATTTTAATTTCTGAGTATTTAACTTTCGAAAGTGTTCCATATCAGCGGTCATTCTTTCAGGTGAGAAATACCGTATCTCTTTTTTCCCGCAGGAAACTATATTGATTACGATCATACACCAAAATGAAAAATTTTTTTTAGTCACCATTCAAAATTAAAGCATGCAAATACAATAAATTTTTTTTTCAATCTTGTTTTATGGTGGAGAAAATTTCGAATCAGATGGCAAGGCAGATTGTTTTGCAAAGTCAGTTACTCGATCATCCTTTCCCCTTGTCTGGAAAAGAAAGTGTTTTAAAAACTATCGAGCATCTTAGCTACATTCAGATTGATACTATATCTGTGGTTGAGCGTGCGCATCACCATATCCTCTGGTCACGAGTAGCTGATTACAAAAAATCCTGGCTTGATCAGTTACAGAAAGAGAAGCTGGTATTTGAATACTGGAGCCATGCGGCATCCTACCTTCCTATGAAAGATTACCGCTTTTCATTAATGCGAAAGAGAGCGTATTTAAGGGGGAAATCACACTGGTTTGAGCAGGATAAAATGTTAAAGAAACTGGTATTACTACGCATTAAGAATGAAGGTCCCTTGCAGTCAAAAGATTTTGAAGCGTCCGTTCAAGGCCCGAGGGAATGGTATTATTGGAAGCCATCGAAGCGTGCCCTTGAGCAATTATTTATGGAAGGAAAGCTGATGGTCAGCCATCGCCAGGGGTTTCAAAAGGTTTACGACCTTACTGAAAGAGTTTTACCGGTAGAAACAGACCTGAAATTTCCGTCAAAAAATGAATATGCTGAATACCTTATTTCAAGCGCTATCAGAGCTAATGGTATTGTAACGGAAAGAGAAATAACCTACTTGCGACCCGGGTGGAAAACAGAAGTTGGGAAGGCTATTCGCAGGTTATTGAAACAAAACATAATTACTAAGGTGATTGTGGAAAATAATGATTCCAGCATTTTTTTCAAAAGTATGCAGCATCAAATAGATGTATCCGGTGCATTCAAAAACTCAATTCATATTCTTTCGCCGTTCGATAATTTGCTTATTCAACGCAAACGAACACAGCAATTATTTCAGTTTGAATATATCATTGAATGCTATGTTCCGGAAAATAAACGCAAATACGGTTACTTTATACTTCCGGTAATTTATGAAGACAAGTTTATAGCACGGTTGGATGCGAAGGCAGACCGGGATGATGAAATACTTTTGATTAGGAATCTTTTATTTGAGGATACTGAGTCTTTAACAGATGAAATGCTTTTTTCTTTAGCAGAGAAATTAAAGTTGTTTGCTGTATTTAATGGCTGCAATAATATACTAGTCGGAAAATGCAACAATAAAAAAGGAGAAGCTGGTGTAAAAAAATATTTAAAATGACTCTTTCACTCCATAAAATTCTGTTCTAATTATACCTTAATCGGTTTAAAGCATAAGGTTTATTACCATTCTTTTTGCTCCGTTTTTCAAAAGGTACTATGTAATTGTGATAATGTGTTTTGCATAACCTGCCAGGAATTAATCGAAGGCTTTGGATTAATAAATCCGCTGCGGGTACCATCATCACCTGGATTAATAAGATCACGGTCGTGAACTACCACATGTGATCTTCTTCCGTGTACTCTGACGAAACATGAAGAAAGCAACACAGTCATTAACGTAGCAATCAGGAAAAAATTGATTTTTTCTTTCATAGTGGCTTTTAATGCTTTAATCTCTAAAATAATGCCGATTGTATTACTGGCCTTGTAATATTTCATGAACTTTAATTTTGGCATATTTTTAGGGTAAGTGGTTAAGCTTAATTTAAAACCTAAATAACCATGAAAAAGAACTTATGGATAGTGCTTGTTACCATTGCTTCTTTACAGGCAGCAATAGCACAAAAACCTGCGGTTGTAGTAAAAGACAATGCCGGATGGCATAGAATAGCAACCACAGTAGTGGATCTTAAAGGTGATCGTGATGAAATTGCTGTACTGGGAAACGATCACTTTAAATCTTTGAAATTAAAAGTTACTGATAAGCCTGTTGAAATTACAGATCTTACAGTGGTTTATGAAAATGACACGCGGCAGGAAATTCCGGTAAGGAATTTTATAAAGGCTGGCGGAGAAACCAGGGTACTTGATTTGGAAGGAAAAGAGCGGGCTATTAAAAAAATTATTTTAATGTATAAAACAGTTCCTAATGCTAAGGACGATAAATCTCATGTTGAGATTTTTGGATTGAAATAAAGAAAGAATAAACTGTAAACTAAAAGCTGATGCTTAAATCATCGGCTTTTTTTATTGTAATTGACATACTGTGACCTATTAATACTGCCTAAAAACTAAAAGTAATTTTTTATCAGTTAATTTAATTATTTCATTTTAGGCTTGGAATGAATTACTTCCCGTTCAGAATATAAAAAAGCTTGTTAGAAGATTAATATCTCGTTTAGATTTTAATTATATTCAAATTGTATACTTAAAATCTACAACATGAAAAAGATTTCACTTCTTTTAATCTTCACCTTATTTTCAGCTACCATGCTGTTTGCCCAAAGCTGGGTTTCGCGTTATAATGGTATTAGAAAAGGCATTGATGTTATTAAAGCGCTGGTCGTTGATGATGCAGGTAACGTATACGTAACCGGATATTCATCCAGCACTTCAAATGGATTCGATTACCTGACTATTAAATACAATTCAAATGGTGCAACACAATGGACAGCCCGTTACAATGGACCCGCAAATGAAATGGATGAAGCCAAATCCATTTTTGTTGATCCTTCAGGAAATGTATATGTAACAGGAACAATTGATGCCTTTAGCGGCGATTTTATCAATGGTAATGCAGCCACTATTAAATATAGTCCTCAGGGACAACAACTTTGGGTGGCGATCTATGATGATGGGTTTGGACGGGAAGACGCCGGAAACTCAGTAAAAGTGGACGCCGCAGGAAACGTTTATATTACAGGATATACCTCCATTTTTCATCTTGGCTATGCAGACCAGGATTACCTGACCATAAAATATAACTCTGATGGCGTTATGCAGTGGAAAGATACTTATAATGGTCCGGTTAGTGAAGATGATAATGCAGTGGCTATGTCCCTTGATCCCTCAGGAAATATATATGTAACCGGCTTCAATTTCTCAGGGAATGATCCAATAGGAGAAAAAAATTATTTTACCATTAAATACAATCCTTCGGGTGTTCGGCAGTGGACGGCAGAATATAATGGACCTATAAGCGAAGTGGATATAGCCACAGCTCTTGCAGTAGATAATAACGGGAATGCCTATGTAACCGGATACAGTGATGGAACTACAGATTTTGACTATGCTACGATAAAATACAATACTAACGGGAAACAAAAATGGGTAGCTCGTTATAATGGACCAGCAAACGGCTTTGACATTGCTTATGCAATAGCGGTGGACGATGCGGGGAATGTTTATGTAACTGGTGGTGATGAAAAAACAGCATACAATGGGGATTACCTCACTATTAAATACAGTCCTTCAGGTAACGTGAAATGGACGGCACGATATGCGGGTTCTGGTGGAGACAACGATGAAGCTTATGCAATTGCTGTTGATAAAAGTGGAAACGTGTATGTGACTGGAAATGAGAATGGATTTGTTTATAATTCTAATATAGGAACTGTTAAGTATTCTTCTTCCGGTGTCGAACAGTGGGTGAAAATCTATGATGGACCAAGGGACAGCGTAGATGCTGGGAATGCCATTGCAGTGGATGCTTTGGGCAATGTATATGTGGGTGGGGTTTCTACTGCCAAAAATTCTGTTGACTTTACCACCATAAAATATCCTGCAGGAAGTACTCCTGTTGCTGACAAAATTTCTACGGAGAAGGAAAATGAACCATTTGCTATTTCCTATAATTATCCTAACCCTTTCAGTCAAAATACAACCATAAAATTCGATGTGAATGCCGGCAGTGATACACCGGTAAATGTAAAGTTGATGGTTTACAATATACAGGGTAAGGAAGTAGCCTCGTTGATCAATGAATTTTTGAAAAGCGGGAGCTATGAAGTGAATTGGAATGCTCGTGATTTTCCCGGAGGAATTTATTTCTATAAGCTGTTCTCGGGGGAATCTATTGAGATACAAAAGATGGAGTTAATAAAATAAATACCATATATATATAAAAATAATTTTAAAATGCGCGATCGATATTCGGTTACGCATTTTATTTATAACTATTTTTTAAGCAAAAATTAATAAAAAATAACCCTCACTTTATTTTTGAGTGTAGTGATAATTATATATAAATAGAATGGTATCTTGTCTTTAAGATGGAGAAGTTTTTCCGAACTTTATTCTTGATTCTTTTTACAAAATTAGCTCATTCACAAGTGCCTGGCGGAGTTGGGGATACAACCGGAAAATCTATTTTAAGATTATGGTTGACAGCTGACAATGGACCAAGTACAAATATAGACGGCCATACGGTAGATATATGGAGAGATCGTTCAGGTGCACAAAATGATATGAGTACTATACAAGGGCGTCAACCTCGTTATTTAGCCAACGCATATAAAGGTCATCCCGGAATACAGTTGATGGTAGCAATCAGTATCTTCAGCTGATGGTAGCAATCAGTATCTTCAGCACAATCCCGCCGATTCAAACTTTAGTAATCCGGAAAGCAGTTTTTTTATTATAAAAACTGGCCGAGCCACAAGAAGGTACCTGACTCAATAGCAGCGATGATTTATGCCAGATATGGACCCACCTCTGACGATCTCAAATATTTTATAAACGGCCAAAAATCTGATGAAGAAATTCAGTATTCCGGGCCACAAGGAGATACAGCAGATTTTATTAAAACCAATCGAAAAATTACAATTGGAATCAGGGATGACTTTAATGCAAAAGAGTATTTTGATGGTACTCTATTAGAAGTAATAGGATACAATAAAAAACTTACGGGTACTGCACGAAAGTCTGTTGAAAATTACTTACGCTGTAAGTATAATATATTAAGTGAGGGGTGCGGATCAAATAATGATTGTAAAATTTTAAAAGAATATAATTTTAATAGAATTGAAAAGTCTTTCGATTTTAGTTTTAGTTGGAAGGTGTATCAATTGCCTTCAGAGCAAAAAATCATTATACAATTTATTAAAGGCCTAACTAATGAAAAAGGAGAATTGCTTTTTATTAATTCAAAAGGTCAGATGATTTTTAGAAAGGATGTTGACTTTGATATCACCTCAAATTTAAACTTGGAAACATCTAATTTTCCAAACGGAATATATTTTCTTATATTGAGAGGAAGTAACGCAATTTTTTCTAAAAAGGTAATAGTTAATCATTAGTTCTTAATTGCAATTAATGCTTTCAATTGCCTCCATAGATTTTCTTAATTTATTTCAACAAAAACAAGTCATCGAGCCCTGCTTTCCTGTTTGATGTAAACCCTTCAGCATATTTCACTCCTGTCATCTTTCCAAATTCTTTTGCGCGCACCATAAGCGTATCCATGAATTCCGGAGTGGCAATATAAGTTATGGGTTCATCAGACTGCGGATTATAAAACTGAGATCGGTAAGCACGCACTGATTCCATTTTTTTCTCTATCACTTCTGTAATATCAACCAATATATCAGGCATAATGAATTGATCCTGGATGTAATGGTAAACTGCCTTTGGTCTCCATGAGCTTTGCACAACATTATTTTCATTCGTTTCAATTTTACGTAACCCTGCCAGAAAAGATGCATCCTGAACCAGCATTGCGCCCCTTCCATGGTCCGGATGGCGATCATAAATAGCATTTGCTAAAATGATCTCAGGCTGATATTTCCGTATCATTCTGATTATTTCCCTCTGGTGCTTCTCATCATTCACAAAAAAGCCATCGTCCATCCCAAGGTTTTCGCGGATGCTAACACCCAAAATTTGAGCTGCAGCAGCTGATTCCTGTTCACGTATCTCAGGAGTGCCACGGGTACCAAGCTCCCCTTTGGTTAAATCTATGATCCCAGCTTTCCTGCCAACTAAAATATGCTTGATCAATGTGCCTCCGCATGATAATTCAATATCGTCCGGGTGAGATCCAAAAGCAAGAATATCCAGTTTCAACAATGTAATATATTAAGGAAAAAAGAGCTTGAAGATAAAAGAAGTTATTTATCACTGCCTTAAAACAGTAAAAAAATCACTATAAATCTAATGCACACCCGTTCTGTCCTATATTTAGATACAAAACAATTCGATCGCTAAAAGAAGTGACACTACCAGTTAAAATTTTTCTGATATATCCAGAGTCAATATTGAAAAATAACAAATAGTGACACCTGGTATTTATTTAATAAAGGCTTCACAGAACCAAAATCAAATTGTGAAGAAGGTTATTTGCGTGGAATAAATGGCATTTAAAGGATCGTCCGGCAGCTTCTGTACAAGAACTTCGGGATTTTTTATTTCCAAATATCATAGCCTTCCTTTATAAATTGTGAAGCAAGCTATCAAATCATAATAGACCGTCATTTATATTCTCATTCGAAACTCTTTTTGTGTTTATTATTTTGTGAAAAACTCAAGATTTATGTATTCTTTTCCGGATTATAGAATATTAGACAACTCCATTAAAAATATATTATGGTTTCTGCTAATAGCCTTTATTGCATTTATTTTTAAACGCTATGTTTCCAGGCTTATAGGCAATTTAATTTTCCGATTATTCCGCCGTTACAGGAGCGCTGAATATGCTGCAATATTTGAAGAGAGGATGCTGAAACCCATTGAATTATTCATATTGCTTTTAATAATAGAAATGGGCGTGCAACTTACCTATCCTGGACGATGGCACTTGACTATTATGGGCCATTCACTGCATCTGATACTTAATGAATTAATGGAAAGCGTCTTGCTGCTTTCATTTGCATGGATATTGCTCCGTCTGGTTGACTTTATAAGCTATATCCTAAAGCAGCGAACGGTGATAACCGGATCGAGGGTTGATGATCAGCTGGTACCCTTCATTAAGGATGCACTTAAAATTTTAATTATAGTGAGTGGTTTTTTTGTAATCCTGAGTGCTATTTTCGGTTTCGATATTACATCCTTACTTGCTGGGTTAGGTATAGGCGGACTGGCGGTTGCGTTTGCTGCTCAGGAAAGCATAAAAGATCTGTTTGGATCATTCACTATTTTTTGGGATAAGCCTTTTGTAACAGGTGATTTAGTAACTATTGAAAACGTAACCGGCACAGTCGAAAAGGTGGGCATCCGAAGCACCCGCATTCGAACTGCTGATAAAACATTTGTGACGATGCCAAACAAAAAAATGGTCGATTCAAATGTTGATAATCTTACTTTAAGAACGTACAGGAAAGTGGATATTACCATAGGAATTACTTATGAAACAAAACACGAAACATTACAAAAAATAATAACGGAGCTGAATGATTATTTTAGTAACAGGAACACGTTCCCTGAAGAGAATTTTGTGATTTTTGATTCTTTCGGAGAAAGCTCATTGAATATCCGCATCCAATACTTTATACCGATAAATCCATGGCTTGATTTTCTGAAAATGAAGGAGAACGTTAATTTTAAAATTATGGAAGTGATTGTTGACAATAAAGCAAGCTTTGCATACCCGGTTCGAAATATCAGGTTTAACTCAGAGTCATTTGATGGAAATGCCAGTGCTGGATTTGAAAATTAAGCAGGAAAATAAAATTACCTTAACCCGGTTAAACCATCACATCTTTTACCTGTTTCCAGAGTTCCTCTTCATCATAGTTTAAAGGAGCATCAATCATCGGATCATAATTTATTGCTATTCTCATAGCCCGCAAACCATGTAAGCCCTGCAGATCCTCCACTTCCAGGTATTCAATTTCCTCAGAAATCAATTTTTTTGATTGCAGGTACTCGAAATATCGTTCATATTCTTTCGCTTCCTTATCCTGTGTATAGATCACAGCAATTTTATGGGGTTGTGTCACTCGTTCTTCAGTATCCTTCACATGAGATTTATCGATTCGTTTTTTCACGATTTCATACCGGATGTTATAAGCTCCTGCTACATCAAAGCGTTTTTCGTCCATACGAAACATAATAGAGAAAGGATTGCTATAACATAAAATTAATTGGGTGGTATCTAAAGGCGTGCTCATGTAGGGTATTAAACGATGCGTCTCTCTGGCAATTTTCACCATGGTAATAAGCTGCCATAAACGAAAGCTCCGCAGAAGAATCGGATCAAATGTACCATGCTGCAAAATGGACTGCCCTATATAAAGGTTATATTCTACACCATCTGTTTTATACTTTTCAAAATAATGGGGTAATAATTCCTGAGTGTAATCTTCTTCCTCATCCAGCACGCGTGCAACGACTTCATTGATCATAGTTAAGCTATCTTCAAAATTTTTCCGCCGCATATGATAATGCTCGTGATCAGAATCAAGAGAGGCGTGAAAATTATCAACAGAAGTCTTTAAAACAGGGTTCTGCTCCGAAATAATTTTCAATGCAGGCTCCACCTCAGTACGCATGAACTCAAGAATACCGGTTTCATCTCCCGAATCCATGGCTTGGTAAAGCTTACCTAAATACTTGTCTATACGAAAGCTGAGCTCATCAAGAATTACCAATGGCAAATCTTTTTGTGCCTCGTCTAAAATTTTTTTGGCAGCTATCAGATAATCGATCATATCTAAACGGATGGCTTCGTTTCTTGTATCAGAAGACCCACGGATATCAATCTGACCATAAATAGGCATTACATCATTAAATTCAATAGGGCCAATCTCCGCCTCCTCATCGTCCGTACTTTGAGAAATTTTATCCAGTGCTGCCTGCGCAAATTTCCACTCCACGGCAGGGTGAATGGAAGTAAAATTTTCTTTTATAGTTGCCTGCACCTGCATGTCAAAATCCTTGGCCGCACGCTGAAAAGAGATGGAAATAAGCGGAATAATCTCATTGAGCTTGAGTAAAGAAATAAAATTGAATGAATTGGGCTCTGCTTCTCCTATTTCAAATGCACCAATCAATTCTCGCTTTTGAAATACCGGAACAATAATTATGGTACGGATTCCCTGATTTAATAATTCATCTTCAACAGGTGACCGGTCCGGCAAAGCTGCAATATCCTCCACTAAATAAGGCTTACCTCCCTCGAATGCTTTCGAATAGATTGATTTTTCAAAATTTCTGAACATCATCTGCTGCTTGTCCCGCGGAATAAAACAGTTCCATTTATCCATCCCGCTTTTCGAAAGCTGCCCCCGGTAGTTCAGCATAGGCGCTACGCCTATTTTCATTTGTGGCAACCGGAAATAGATTCTCATCTTCTCTTCAATATCCTGCACTATTTCAGGCATTATGATAGAACCCGACTGAAGCAGGGTATATTCTAGCTGTGTAATCAATTCCCGGTCTGTTATATCGAACATCCGGTAAATAGCGAAACCTTCAATCTCAAATGTATCCGGGGGGAAATTTCTCAGCCAGAATTCAGTATCAAAAAAATCATCTTTTAAAGGGCGCAAATCAATTTCGCTTAATTTTTTAGGAGTTTTTTTTGTCACGACTCGCGCAAAAGATCCGTTAACTTCCGGTTGAAAGAACGATATCATGCCGGTTGCTTTATCCAGTTCGCGACTCTTTAAAATCCCGGGACGTTCGATAAAATAACCATAGTATTTGCTGAGAATAGCAATTCCGCATAGTGCTATTAATTCACTTATATTTTTTGCAGGATTGATATTTTGAAGGTTCCACACTCCTTCTTCATTAACATGGCACAATTCCTTAAACCTCTTAGAACCATAAATGGTTACCGGTTGAAACGGAATAATGATGCCTACCACAGACGTTTCAATCATCGTAGAAGGAACAACAAGGGAGAGCAATAGGTTAACTTCTTTCCGATATTTTTTAAGCAGCGAAAGGTCTTCAATGGGCTGTAACAGTTGCGGAATGGCCTTTACAGTTTTCAGCACTTCCTGAATAAGGGATGCTTCAGGAACGGATGGATCGCTCGCAGTTTCTTCCAGCTTTTCTATAAGAGGTACAAAGCTGAGGGTAGTTTTATAAGGAAAACCAAACTGGTTATGAAACCCAAATTCCGGCAAATCCTGGTTGACCGGAGAACCATTCTCTGAATTTTTTTCCATGAAAAATTATTAACATTTAAAATTACATAACGTTTCAGATTTAAGAATATTTATCAATCTGAACACAAATTAGATTTCAAAGCCGGCTGAGAGCTAATCACCACAGACTTATAACCTTAGAGTTACATCAATTTACATGCAAGAGTTGCGCCGCATTGGCGATGGTGCATTATTGATATGCTTCAGGTATTATTAATTGTCGGAGGTAAATCTGGATAGCATTTTCGAGGCCCAGATAAAGTGCATCACAGATTAACGCATGCCCAATGGAAACTTCCAAAAGGTTTGGTATAGTTTCCTTAAAAAACCGCAGATTTTTTAAATTGAGATCATGACCTGCATTTACACCCAGGCCTAATTTTTCAGCACGCTCTGCAGCAGTTCTATATCTCCCGATCGCTTTTCCAATATCATCTTTAAACCACTCTGCATAAGGCCCGGTATAAAATTCTATTCGCTGTGCATTAACTGCTTTAGCTCCCTCAATATATTGTTCAATAGGGTCAACAAAAAGAGAAGTGCGGATGCCCGCCCGGTTCAATTCCCTAATGCGCTCCATTAAAAAAGATTCATTTTTAACTGTGTCCCAACCCTGGTTACTGGTGACCACGCCGGGTGCATCGGGCACCAAAGTACACTGCTCGGGCTTTACACGCAGCACCAGCAGCATAAAACGATCATCTGGAAAACCTTCAATATTAAATTCTGTGGTAACTACTTCCTTTAATTCGATTACATCCTGATAGCGAATATGGCGCTCGTCCGGTCTTGGATGGACTGTAATTCCCTCAGCGCCAAACCGTTCACAGTCTTTTGCCGTTTCAAGTATATCAGGAATATTTCCTCCACGTGCATTGCGCAGGGTGGCGAATTTGTTAATATTGACTGAAAGCCTGGTCGTGAATGTTTTCAATAAAGTAATCTAACGGGTGAACGGATTAATAATATCAAACTTTTTATTTCTTCACCCATTGATCTTTTCTACTGTATTTTCTAAGATACCTAATACGGTTTATGGCCCCATCAAATAGGATGCTTCCATATAATCAGGTTTATCGTTCAATCAGTACCTATAATATTCTGGTTTGAAAGGCCCATTTTTAGGAATACCGAGGTACCTTGACTGATCTTCTGAAAGTTCGTCCAGTTCAACACCAATCTTAGCTAAATGTAATCGGGCGACCTTTTCATCGAGATGCTTGGGAAGCGTATATACTTTATTCTCGTAAAAGTCCGGATGATTCCATAATTCAATTTGTGCAAGCACCTGATTAGAAAAAGAATTTGACATTACAAAAGATGGATGACCCATTGCAACACCCAGGTTTACAAGACGCCCTTCAGCCAAAACAATAATATCTTTTCCCCGTGTTCCATTTTCGTTTCCACCTATGGTATATTTATCTACCTGTGGTTTAATAACATTTTTGGTGTGGCCATAATTTTCATTCAGCCATGCCATATCAATCTCCACATCAAAGTGACCAATATTGCAAACAACTGCCTTATCCTTCATTAGCCTGAAATGCTCTTCTCTTATTACACCCTCGCATCCGGTAGCAGTAACAATGATATCAGCCTCTTTTACTGCATCAGCCATTTTTTTTACTTCATAGCCTTCCATAGCAGCCTGTAAGGCACAAATAGGATCAATTTCGGTAACTATTACCCGGCAATGGGCACCGCGTAAAGACTCTGCAGATCCTTTACCTACATCACCAAAACCCGCCACCACCGCAACTTTTCCAGCCAGCATTAGATCGGTTCCACGGCGAATAGCATCCACTAAAGATTCGCGGCAACCATATTTATTATCAAATTTTGATTTTGTTACTGAATCATTCACATTAATAGCAGGTATGGGTAAGGTGCCTTTTACCATTCTCTCATATAAGCGATGAACCCCGGTAGTAGTTTCTTCTGACAGTCCTTTTATGCCTGCAATTAATTCCGGATAAACGTCAAAAACCATATTAGTAAGATCTCCACCGTCATCAAGAATCATGTTCAACGGGCGGGATGAATCTCCAAAAAAAAGTGTCTGTTCTATACACCAGTTAAAATCAGGTTCATTCATTCCTTTCCATGCAAATACGGGAATATGAGCAGCAGCAATGGCTGCAGCGGCATGATCCTGTGTAGAAAAAATATTACATGAAGACCATCGAACTTCCGCGCCCAGCTCCACCAGTGTTTCAATGAGCACTGCGGTTTGTATGGTCATGTGTAAACAGCCCGCTATCCTTGCATCTTTTAAAGGCTTTGTCATTGCATATTCTTCCCGCATTGCCATTAAACCAGGCATCTCTGCTTCGGCAAGCTCAATTTCTTTTCTTCCCCATTCCGCCAATGAAATATCTTTTATTTTATATGGAAGGGTTAATTTCAAGGAACTTTTTATCATGGTAATTTTAATTTAAAACTGTAAAAATACAAATAGGGGACCGAAATGTTCACAGACCCAACAAAAAAAGGAAGCACCTGAAAGAAAAATATTTGCCGTTATTAAAATAACACGCGAACTTTTTTGTCACTTCAATCATTATTACAATGTTTCAATTATTTTTACAAAAACCAAAATCTAATGTATCCTCAGGAAATGGTAATGCCTATGAGCCGTGAACTCACCAATGAAGGGTTTAAAGAATTAAAAACATCTGAAGAAGTTAATAATGCCATTAAAAATAATCAGGGCACTATGCTATTAATGGTGAATTCTGTTTGCGGTTGCGCAGCAGGTACAGCACGGCCCGGAGTTATAGAATCACTCCACGGAAATAAAAAGCCTGACAACCTGTTTACAGTATTTGCAGGCGTTGATACAGATGCCACTGCTAAAGCGCGGGAATTTATGTTGCCTTATCCTCCCTCCTCTCCTTCTATTGCTTTATTTAAGGATAATAAAGTGGTGCATATGATTGAAAGACATCAAATTGAAGGCCGGCCTGCAGTAGTGATTGCCAAACATCTTGAACAGGTTTATGAGCATTTCTGCTGAAAAATATTTTCTTTAGTTTAAAGAGTTGGTTGTAAAATCAACTCTTTTTTTATTTAATTAAATCCGGATGATAAAAAATAACGTAAAATATTTGTTAAGATTGGTCTGAATTAGTACGATTACGCCAGATCAAATTTTTATATTTCTGCGAAATAGATTTTAGCTTTTTAATCAGGAGGGGTAAGATATGGAACAGAAAGACAGATTATTTGAGTTAATTGAATCTCTCAATAAATCCGAAAAGGGTTATTTTAAAAAGACAAATGCATTCCATGTAAAGGGTGGCCAGAATGCGTATATGAGGCTGTTCAATATTTTTGAAAAGCTTGAGAATTATGATGAACAAAAGATCGCTGATCAATTATCACTCAAGGATGCCAAACAGCTGCCTTATCTTAAATTTTATCTGTATGAGCGAATTTTAGATTCTTTAGATCAATATTATCAAAGCAGCAAAGTCATTATTAATAAACTGATCTGCAAAGCAGATATTCTCTTTAATAAAGGATTAAAGCTGCAGGCTTATAAGCTTATTGACAGAGCGAGGGAATACGCCAAGGCCCATGAAAAATTTGGACATCACCTGGTTTTGATACGTATTGAGGAGGAGTATCTTTTTCAGGAAGAGAATAGGAAAATTGCTTCAGCATATTTAATAAACCTACAACAGGAATTGCAACTTGTTCAAAGCAAATACCAGAACCTTCTGGAATATCTTAATCTAAAAAATGAAGTTGCTTCAGCAATAATTCCCTATGGAACGGTTAGAAGCGACAATGACCGGGAAAGAATTCAGTTATTCTTTGCACGCCCTTTATTAAATGATGTGCAGCAACCCTCGTCAACGATAGCACTTTTTCACTTTCATGTAATGCGATCGAACCTATATTTCAGCCTTAAAGATTTTAATAATGCTTATAAATGCATTAACAATGCCTGTGACCTTATTCATAGCCGGACTGAAATATTTGAAGAATATGTGATAGAGCGAATTCAAACGATCTATCATAGCGGGCTCGTTGCAATAAGCTTAGGAAAGCAGGACGAAACGCAGAATCAAATTGATTACTTAAAAACTTTAAAGGTAAATTTTGAAGCACAGCGGTATGAAATATCACTTCGGATTATTCACCTGGAAATATTGAAGCATACATCTTTAAAAATGTACGATAATGCGCTTGCTATATCAGAGGCATTTAATAAGCAGCCGTTTGGAGAACTAACACAGATTTCTGAATTAATTGAGTTGCAAATTATTTCTTCCATCAGCCATCTCCATTTCATAGCAGGCCATTACAGCGAAGCTTTAGAATGGAATAATAAGGTTTTAAACGGATCTATAACATTTGATAATATTGATATTATTTGTGCAGGGAGAATCCTTGATTTGTTCATCCATACTGAATTAGAAAACTTCCGCTTACTAACCCCTAAAATAAACTCGGCTCAAAAATTCCTTCTTTCAAAAAACAGGTTGTTTAAACATGAAAAATTAATACTTATTTTCTTAGGGAAATATGTAAATACCAATTCAAAGCTGCGTGTTAACAACCTTAAAATATTATATAAGGCATTACATAATGGAGACAAAAAAAATGCAATTTTTTCTCCATTAGAGGCAGAATATGTGAACTTGTGGATGGAAAATAAATTAAATAATATAATGGTACCTGTATCTTCAGGTGAGGTCTTTAATAGAAGTATACATCCTGGAATGCCTGCCAAATTATAGTGCTCTCTACAATAATCAGCACCTTTAAAAAATGAGATGGCTCTGCAATTAATAATTACAGGAGGCGGGTGAAATAAACGTAACTCATTGATTAAAAAGTTAGATAGTCGAAGTAATTATTCACGCCGTGGAATGGTTGTTTTGGTGATGCAAGTTGCACCTATACTGTTATACTTAATTGAGTTAAGCATAATACTTTTTTTAGCCTTAATCTCATTTTGATCAAGTCATTTTTATTTATAAGTAATTGACCATTAATTACTTATAATCAGAATTTATTTTTTTCGATTAGGGATTACAAGTTTGTTATCATATATAGCTTCGTATACGCCTGTTTCACAGTTGCATAAAGCAAAAGCCGTCCTTATCAGACGGCTTTAAGCAAAGGATTAAATCGGTATACTATCAGTTCTTCATTATTTTATATGAAAGGATGTTTTTGCCAGCGTGTAATTCAACAATGTACATATTGCTGGCGAAAGAGCTCAGATTAAAAGAAATAGTATGGTCACCTTCCGCCATTACGCCTTCATTCATCTGTAAAACGGATTGACCAAGAATGTTCTTAACCACGATACTTACATTCTCCTCATTTTGTGTAGAAAAATACAATTGCATTTGCCCTGTTGTTGGGTTAGGATATACTTTTTCAATAGCTGCAGTGGGCAATCCGGCATCAGTTGAAAAGTTTTCCCTGGACGAGCTTCCGCATTCATATATCTTTATCAGGTCACCTGCTCCCTGGTTAATTTTTACCCCTTTGAAAGTTATTAACCCTGTGCTGGTGCTATAAGTAATGGATTTTGTCTGGATAATTTTTCCATTTTTATAATTATCCATACAAATTTTCGTATTGTTTGCAACGTTCTTAAACTTTTGCAGGCGACGCAGGGTAATGTCCGTTGTAGATGTTTGTGGTAAATTAAAGGGAAACATCTGTCCGTTTTTCAACTTAAACTGATGAGAATAAATAATGCCCTGCCAGCTGGTTTTAGTTTCATGAATGGATGTATCAATCCAATCAAGTGTGCCATACTTTGTTCCTATTGAGTCACCATCATAATAAGGAGGGTTAGGATTAATTGTATCTCCGGGATAACCATCGGCTGAACAATTGCTAAATGCAGGGTAAGAAAGATCAGTACGGTAACGTAAGAATGTAGCAGTAGATTGGTCGGGTATCATTTCAGACCCGCTGTTATGACTTCTTAAATCCCAGAAATAAAAACCGCCGCTTTGATTATTGTTCACAGTCTCATAGTATGGAATTTTTTCATCCCAGCAGGTAACATCATCATTTTTCCCGGAAACCATGGTTACAATTGGAAGTGATGTTTTCTGCTGATCTTTCAACAGCACATTGAAATCCATCATATCATACATCTTATAGTTCCCCGATCCTTTCAGCTTAGGATAGTCAGTAGGTAGATTATGTATGTAATCGCCTATGAAAATGTTTTGTTTTTTTCTTGTAGTACCATTTAGATTCCATTTACAGGATGGATTATCATCATATAAAAAATGCCCGTTTACCTTAGCAACGGTTACGCTTACTGCAGCAACTAAATCGGGGAAATTATAAGCGAATAACAACGCACCCGTGGTTCCTTCTGAAGAACCCTGTCCATACACTTTAGTAAAATCGATTTCAGTAGGAAAAGTCGCCACAAGCCAGTCGTAAGTCCACTTTATCCTTGACAAAGCATAAAGATGGTCAGTTCCTGTGGTAGGCCACGGAGTACTGGGACCCGCCGTATAAACATCAAAATTTTCATTATAACCGATCCACTTAGTGTTTTCTCCATTGGTTGCATCCCAGTTAAAGTTAGGAATGTCATCTTCTAACGAAAGCTTCCACATTCCATCTATCACTTCATCATTGCAATTTGTATAGGCATTTCCTCCTCCTCCGTAATAAAAAAAAGTAATACCATTGGGATTAGCCGCTTTTTTATCCTTTACAATTCCATAGTTAAAATCAAGGCAGCCTTCATTAGTCATTGTGGGTGTATAGGTGGTAGTCACATTACCCCCAAAAACAACGTAAGCATCATATAACAAGCTCGGCTCATTAATGAGAGGGGTTCCGGCTATTTGCAAAATACCTTTAATAGGTGCTATGGATTCAGCAACGCCGTTGGTAGTAGCATTAGCTCCGGGTGTTATGGTACGATCTTCATTACCGTTTGCATTATCAGAAGTAACCGCGTAATAATAGGTTTTATTTTGACCACAGGTAGCGACAAATAGTCCCTGAGTGGCATCCAGCTTTTGTGTCGGATTATTATTGATTACTAAATACCGGCTTGGAGCGCTCTGAATATTTTTAAAGCTGAGATCTAAATAATAATTAAAAGAGAAATCATACGGTGTACGGCCAAGATAAGTTGCATTATCAATGTTCGCATTAGTTATAGGTGACGTGGATCTATAAACATAGTAAAACCCCGTATACCCGGTAATTATTTTCCAGACGGCAAAGGTTTGACCGTTTCTATATGTAGTTACCAGGTTAGTAACTTTGGCAGCCTGTGCAGAAACAAGCACAAAAGCCAACACCGCAAGTAGGAATATTCTTTTCATGAGTATTTTTAAATGGAAATTTTAGTTGAAAGCAATGATTTGTAGTTAAAAGCAATAATTTGTGATAACTCTATCTGATAGGTATTAGTTTCATATTCAGGAAATAAAAAAATGCATTAGTTCCGGAATAATTTGTAAGGAATCACCTCATTTCCGGCATGTAATTCCGCTACGTAAATGCCGCTCATAAAGTTACCTATATCGAAAGAAATGGCATGATCTCCGCTTTCCTTAATCCCTTCATCGACAATAAGCAGTTTGTTTCCTAATACATCCTTTACAATTAAAATAACGTGCATATCACTTTTCAGTGAAAAACTAATTTGAGCTGATCCAAAGGTTGGATTTGGATAAATATTTTCTATAGCTGCTTTTTGTGTTTCACTATGTATTTGTGTATAGTCCTTAAATGGGGAAATGCATTCGTAGACTTTGATTTGGCTGCCCGTCCCATTAAAAATATCAATCTGATTAAATGTAATTATAGGATCAGAAGTGGAGTAATTAATTGATTGGGTTTGGATCAATTTACCATCGTGATAGTTATCAAGACATAGTATAGTGTTATCCGGTATATTAATGAATTGCTGTAAACGGCGCAGCGTTATATCAGTCCTCACGCTCGGCGGAAGATTATAAGGATACAATTGACCATTATTCAGTTCAATCTGGTGTGAATATACAGTGGCCTGCCAGCTACCAGCAGTTTCATGAATAGAGGTATCAATCCAGTCTAACGTACCGTACCTGGTGCCAACTGTATCACCGTCAAAATAGGGAGGTTGCGGATTAACGGTATCACCAGGATAGCTGTCCCCTGAACAATTCTGAAATGCAGGATAAGAGAGGTCAGTACGGTAACGGAGAAAGTTGCCCAGGTTACGGTCTTGAATTTCTTTAGTGCCGCTCTTGTGTTCCCGCTGATCCCAATAATAGAATCCGCCGTTTCTGCTTGCATTCAGGGAATTGTAAAATCCAATTTTTTCTTCCCAGCACGTCACATAATCACTCTGGCCGGAAGTAAGAAATATCAAAGGAAGCGAATTGTACTTATTATCTTTTAATAACGTACTAAAATTACCGAAATCATAAGTTCTGTAATAATCAGTGCTGTTGTATTTTGGAACATCACTTGGCAGGTTATGAATGTAATCTCCGATAAAAATATTTTCCTTCGTACGTGCTCCACCATCTTCTGACCATTTACAGTCGGGATTATCGTCTGTAAGGTAATCCAGGTTTACTTTGGCGTTGGTGACATCTATGGCAGCTACAACATGAGGGTACAGAAGACCAAACAGCAAGGCGCCGGTAGTGCCTTCTGATGAGCCCTGAGTATAAATTTTATGCAGGTCAATATCAATAGGAAAGGTTCTCAGGAGCCAATCGTACGTCCATTTAATGCGTGTAATAGAATAAGCATGGTTTATTCCGGTTGTGGGCCATGCGGAACTATCATTTGTGGAATAAACATCAAAGTTTTCGTTATAACCAATCCATTTGGTATTTTCTCCGCTTATTGAATCCCAGTTAAAATTTGGAATATCGTCCTCCATAGAAATTTTCCACATACCCGGCTGATTAACAGAATTGCAGCTTCCATAGGCATTACCACCGCCTCCATAAAAAAAGAAAGTAGCCGCATTAGGACTGCCCGGATCAATATCCTTAACAATACCAAAGTTATAAACCAGACATCCTTCATTGGTTAAAGCAGGAGTAAGGTCTGTTTTTACATTACCCCCGAATACTGCATAAGCATTATACAATAAGTTTCGGTTATCCCTTAAAGGAATATCTGCTATCTGAAGGTATGCCTGTACAAAGTCTACCGATTCCGCTATTGCAGTCGTTAATGCATTAGCCCCCGGTACTATGTTTCTGTTTTCAACATTTAATGAATCGGTAGTTATTGCATAATAATATATCTTCCCATTTGCAGCGCAGGTAATCACAAATAGTCCCTGAGACGCGGTGAGTTGCTCTGTGGGGTTATTATTTATAACCAGGTACGGGGTTGGCTGGCCCGAGCCTTGAAGGCCAAGATTTAAAAAATAATTAAGTGAAAAATTTCCGGGTACCCGTCCCATATATTTTGCACTATCGATATTTAAAGCGGTTATCGGACGATTATAGCGGTAAGCATAATAAAAACCCTTATAATCAGGAATCACCGTCCATGTTATAAACGTCTGTCCATCATGATAACTGCCGGAAATGTCTGTTACAGTAGAAGCCTTTGTTTTTACTGTAAGCAATATTACTAGCAGAATAAAAAAACTAATTTTCATTTCAACTAAAAGATTCTACCTGAAAAAAAATAACCATTTCCATAACTATAAAAAAAATTAAAAGCAATTGGTATTAACCTATAGGTCTAATTTTTTAAGACCTTAACCAATGAAACCCGATCCCCAGCCCGAAGTTCAACAATATAGATTCCTGAATTAAAGGATGAGACATCAAAATGAATGCTGTGTTCGCCTTCCAAAAGCTCGCCCTGATTTGTATAAGATAGCTGCCTTCCTGCCATATCCCTAATCCTTAACACTACTTGTTTGCTCTCGGGAAGAAAAAAATTGATAGTTGATAACCCACTGGTTGGATTAGGATAAATGATATCTGCCGCAGGATTGGTTATCTCATTGATACCGGTTAATTCCGAAGACCTTCCTGAAGCGCAGATATAAACTTTCACCAGGTTCGATTCCTGACTCACCTTTACTTTTTTGAAAGTTATTAACCCACTGCTACTATGATAGATTATAGATTGCGACTGAATTAATACTCCGTTTTGATAATTGTCCATACAGATTTTAGCCTTATCGGGTATATTTATGAACTGCTGCAAGCGCCGGAGAGTAATGTCAGTTTCTATTGTGTTTGGCAGCTGGACAGGCAATAAAGATCCATCCAGCAAAACTATTTGATGGGCGTATAAAATAGCTTGCCAGCTAACCGGTGTTTCATGAATTGATGAATCAACCCAATCCAGTGTTCCGAATTTAGTGCCTACTGTATCGCCGTCATAATAAGGAGGTGCAGGATTGATGGTGTCACCAGAGTAGCTGTCTGCAGAACAATACTGGAAAGCCGGATAAGAAAGATTGGTGTGATATCTGGTAAGATCGCTGAGAGAACGATCCTGAATTTCATGAGTACCACCCTTATGAATTCTTAAATCCCAATAATAAAATCCACCGCTCTTGTAAATGTTTACACTATTGTAGAAAGGAATTTTTTCATCCCAGCACGTTACATTGTCGAGCTTTCCTGAAGTCATAAAATAAATAGGTAGTGAAATATTTTTGTCATCAGCAAGAAGCACATTAAAATCTGCCATATCATACATATGATAATATCCATCCCCATTAATTTTTGGCATATCGGTTGGCAGATTAGCAATATAATCTCCAATAAAAATGTTTTGCTTAATCCGGGTAGCTCCATCAACATTCCATTTACAGGTAGGGTTATCATCATGCAGGTAATTGATGTCCACCTTCGCATTAGTAACATCCACTGCTGCCACTTTATCGGGAAACAAGTAACCAAAAAGCATTGCGCCGGTGCAGCCTGAAGAACTGCCCTGTGTATAGATGCTATGCGGATCAATATCACTGGGAAAAGTGCGAAGCAACCAGTCGTAAGTCCACTTGACACGTTGTATTGTATATGTTTTATCGACTCCGGTTGTAGGCCATGGAGTATCATTATTAGCATTATAAACATCAAAATTTTCGTGATAACCGATCCACTTGGTATTTTCTCCATAGATCGGGTCCCAGCTGAAATTCGGTATATCATCTTCCATAGATATCTTCCAATTTCCCGGCAGATCTACGGAATTACAATTTGCATAAGCATTGCCGCCACCCCCATAAAATAAAAATGTGGCTCCGTTAGGGCCGGAAGGATCAGCATCTTTAACAATGCCGAAATTGAATGATAGGCATCCTTCATTAGTCATTTCAGGAGTAAATGGTGTCTGAATATTCCCCCCAAATACTACATAAGCATTATAAAATAGGTCAGGGTTGTCCAGAAGCGGAAGACCTGATACCTGTAAGATTGCTTTTACAGGTGCAACCTGTTCCGCCACACCATTGATTAGCGAATTAGCACCGGATTTTATATGCCGGTTTTCCATCCCGCCCGAGTCAGCAGTTACTGCATAGTAACGGGTTTTATTATCGCTGCAGGTAGTAACAAAAACCCCTTGTTCCGGGGTTAAGGTCTGAATAGGATTATCATTGATAACAAAATAGAAAGTATTTGCACCGCCTTCTCCATTTACGCCAATATTTAAGAAATAATTAAAAGATGAGTTATTGGGAATACGTCCTATATATTTTGAACTGTCAAGATTAGATGAGGTGATAGCTCTACTGTAACGGTAGATGTAGTAAAAACCGGAATCATAAGATGATATGTTATTCCAAACTAAAAAAGTCTGACCATTTCTGTAATTAGCAACCAGGTTAGTAACTACTTGCGCCTTCAGATAGCAAACGGAAAAAAGAATGGTAATTAACAGTAATAAAAATTTTCTCATAAAAGGAAAAGAGATTGAATTTTGGCGCGTAAAATTAGATAACTATAGTGAGAATACCTTACGAAAGACTGCTGTCAAATATTTAATTTTCACCGTTAAACTAAGTTCCAATTGTAATGTCTTATTTGATTTTTGTATCTGCCCCTTATTATTTGAATAGAGCATTAGTGACAATTTAGTTCCAATCCTTTTGATCTTCTTTATTCAGTTCATTTAGTAAAGAAGGCGTAATATTTATCTTAACAAGCGAATAAAGAATATCATAAACTTCCTTTACGTTTGGCAACATCGCCAGGCCGGGTAAGGCCTCCTGCACAAAATAAAAACCCCCAAGCAACCATGGATAAAGAGGATTGGTATTCCCCAATATGATAAACCCGGAGCCATCCTTTTCTTCTGTAAGATCAAGCCGTTCAATATTTTTAAGCGGCAGGGTTTTCAGGTTTAATTTTTTTCTTTCATTTTTCAACAGCACTCTTTTATTAGTAATGCAGTAAAAAGTCCGTGCCCTTTTTCGGGCACTAAGAAAAAATCTGAGGATGCACATGTAAACACTGGCTAATGCAAGCATAACCCCGATTATTTTTAAGGTAAAAGGAGATTCGTAATAGAGCAGTGTATAATTGAGAATGAGTGAAAAACCCACCAGTATAATGCTCATGGGTATCAGAAGCATATCTGCATCGCGGAGTTGTACACCACGCTTGGGCTGCCCGGTCCATATAATTTTCTCATCTTCCTTCAAATAGGGAATAAATAAGGGCTCTAAAAGCATAAATGGAAACCCGGGTTGAGTGGCACTAAAATAGCAATCACATAGGATTCGTAAATTTAGGGCGAATTAAAGTTGTTCTTACTTTTACGTTTTTTTAGCAATTTCTATCATGCGGTTTAATTAAAAATATTCGGGCCGATATATATATTCCAAAATAAAGAAGATACTGTGAGATTTATTAACAGAGAAATAAGCTGGCTTTCATTTAATGAGCGGGTGTTGCAGGAAGCGGAAGATCTTAATGTCCCTCTGCTTGAACGATTGCGATTTCTTGGAATTTTTTCGTCAAATCTTGATGAATTTTTCCGGGTCCGCGTGGCCACTCTTAAGCGCATGATGCCGCTGGGGAAAAAGGCGAAGAAAACAATTGGTGATACTCCTAAAAAGATATTGAGTGAAATTTTTAACACGGTTGTTACTCAGCAAAACAGGTTCAATCAGATCTATCAGCAATTGTTACAAGCCTTAGAGCAGGAGAATATATTTATCATTAATGAAAAGCAGCTTAGTCCCGAACAGGGAGCATTTGTGAGGAACTATTTTCACCGTGAAGTGCGTGCAGCTCTTGTACCTATAATGATAGATTCAATAGAAGAATTCCCCTATCTGAGGGACCATGCAATTTATCTGGCGGTACATCTCTCCGACAGTACCGGTGAGCATAAAGCAAAATATTCCATTATTGAAGTACCTACGGATGTAGTATCCCGATTTCTGGTTTTACCTAAAGAAGGCGATAAAAACTCTGTAATACTTCTCGATGATATTATTCGCTATTGCCTTGACGATGTATTTTATATGTTTTCGTTCGATACATTTAAAGCAGCTATGGTAAAAATGACCCGCGATGCTGAATTGGATTTACTGGAAGATTATACAGAGAGCTTTGTGGGTAAGGTGGAGAAAGGATTAAAGCAGCGAAAGCGTGGTAAGCCCGTGCGGTTTATCTATGATGCCGCTATTGATTCAGACCTGCTTGATTACATGTTAAAGAGAATGCATCTCAAAAAAGGAGATGATAATATCGTGGCCGGAGCACGCTACCATAACTTCAAAGACTTTGTCAGCTTTCCCTCCTTGGGCAAAATGTATTTATTATACCCGCAAAACGAGCGGTTGCTGCATCCCGATCTTCCTGTAAATAAGCGCATGCTTCCCGTAATTGCTCAAAAGGATGTGCTGCTTCATTTCCCTTATCACTCCTTTGATTATTTTATTGATTTCCTTCGGGAAGCAGCCATCGATCCTAAAGTTTCAGAGATTAAGATTACCCTGTATCGCCTTGCAAAAAATTCCAAAGTTGCCAACTCACTTATTAATGCGGTACGTAACGGAAAGAAAGTAGTGGTGGTAATGGAACTGCAGGCACGGTTTGATGAGGAACATAATATTTTCTGGAGCGACCGCCTTACAGAAGAAGGAGCGCATATAATTTTTGGTGTTCAGGGATTGAAAGTGCATAGTAAAATATGTTTAATTACCAGGAAAGAAAAAGGAAAGGATGTATTGTATGCAAACGTTTCCACAGGTAACTATAATGAGTCTACAGCCAAAATTTACTCAGACCATAGCCTGTTTACAGCAGATAGTAAAATAACCAATGAGCTGGAAGAAATGTTTACTTTTTTTCAGAATACCTACAAGGTTCCTGAATATAAACATTTGATTGTTGCTCCTACCTATATGCGAAAGCGGCTTGAGAAACTGATCGATCGTGAAATACAGGCAGCGAAGAACGGAAGATTAGCCAGGATCGATATTAAGCTGAATAATTTTGCCGATTTGGCGATGGTAGAAAAAGTTCTCGAGGCTGCAAGGGCCGGAGTTACAGTGCGCATGCTTATCAGGGGCACTTGTGCTATTGGAGCCATTTCAGACGAAGTAAAAAAGAATATCCATATTATCAGCATTGTAGATAAATTCCTTGAACATTCCAGAATTTTTGTTTTCTATAATGAAGGTAAAGAAGCTATATATATTTCCTCTGCCGATTGGATGATGCGTAATTTAAACAGCCGGGTTGAAATGGCTCTTCCAATCTATGATACCAATATCAGAAAAGAAATCCTTGAATTTCTTGATATTCAGTTCCATGATAATGTTAAAGCGCGCATTCTGGATGACCAGCAGCAAAATTATTATCTTAGAAACGATAAACCACCATTCCGTTCACAGGAAGAAATATATTTCTATCTAAAGAATAAGCTTGAAAAGAGTCGGGAAATACATGAATCGGTGTTGAATAAGCCGGTGATAGAACCTGTGGAGCTGTAATAATTCAATACAGCATGGCGCATCCTATTATACTAAATCCATTTTGCTTTATTCCACAATAAATTTTCCATTCATTTTTTGCCAATGTCCGGGGTAAGTACAGACAAACTGATAGTTACCGAAAGGTGGAGCGGCGAAAACCAAATCTGCAGATTGTCCTGGATTTAACAGAGGAGAGTGATATAAAACATTGGATCGGTCATCAGGAACAAATTCTTTTGCAGGACCAGCAGCATTACCGGCGGTTGCCACTTGTTCCATTGTCCCGGTTTTTACAATAAAAAAATTATGCTTCAGAGCAGAATCTTTTGCTGTATTGCTGAAATGGATCTTAATAGTAGAACCTGATTTTACGTGAATATCTGCCATTGAATAAGACATTACATCCATAGAATTTCCAATGGCATTTAATGTAAATTCCATTACTGGCGCACTGGCATCAATTTTATCCGGGTCGTATACTAATGGCTGCGAATGATAGGAAGAAGTATCCTGTGCATCAGAAGAAGTTTGTTGCTGATTGCTGTTACAAGCAGTAAAGTATAACAATGCAATGTAAGTGGAAAATACCGGAAAGGCTGATTTAATGGTCATTGTAATAATTTTGAGAATTATAAAAGAAACAACTGATATAAAAATTTGTTCACTGAATGTTTTTCATTAAATAAATGCAACTATAAACAGATTTAGCTTCATTAACTTCGAATTGTGTTTATAAAGGAAATGAAAGGGCCTCTGCTATTCATTTGCTTCCAGCTATTTACTTTATATAGTGGCGCTCAGGCTATTTATTTTTGTGATAATGTAAGTGATGATGGCTATCCTGTTTATTCGGTTACATCATTTATCATTTCAAAAAATGGCGGTGCTTTAAAAACTTAGTACGTGCTAAGGATAATACTCAATCAGGAATTGTGAGGTATAATATGTATCGTATTGAGCGAGGTTAAGAATATTT
The DNA here is from genome assembly GCA_013816805.1 of Chitinophagales bacterium. Classification (NCBI taxonomy): domain Bacteria; kingdom Pseudomonadati; phylum Bacteroidota; class Chitinophagia; order Chitinophagales; species Chitinophagales bacterium. The sequence continues at coordinate 87,069 of JACDDS010000012.1, forward strand.
GATATTGAACTTGTACAGGAGGAAGATTCAGACTTTGCCTGGTTTACAAGGAATGTCGTATTCTATAAAGAAGCTTTCATCGCATAAAGGTTTGGGATGAAAACAATATCCTGGTTGTAACCGGAGATTTGGAAATCCGATATTCGGGTTACTGATTACAACGCCTGTCTCAAAGATCGGCTTATCTCTATCCTTCTCTATATTTTTTAGGAAGATTATTTAAAACAAGGTTATAAGAATCATCGATCATGCCCAATATCTCACTTTGAGGAATGGTTCCGTTATCCTCTACGCTGTTCCAATGCCTTTTATTCATATGATATGCCGGATATACTGCCGTATATTTTTCACGCAGCTCTATCGCCCTTTCCGGATCACATTTTAAATTTAACCGGAAAGGCCGGTACTCCAGACTGGTAAGTAAAAAAATTTTACCCATTACCCTATAGACCAGGGTATCATTATCAAAAGGAAAATCTTCAGTAACACCCTTTTTTCTTTTGCAATATTCCCGCAGCATTTCATGGTTCATGCTACCTTATAATTTTTTTATCTGCGGTTATCATGTTATTATTCGATGGTAAGCTGATTAATCGCTTCCTCCAGCTCTCTGTGCGCATGTACATCTTTACCTGAGGTCCTCCATAAACCTTCCTTGTAAGTTTCCTCTGCCTCCTCCAGCATATTCAATTTCTCATACAATTTTCCGAGGTGGTAATATAACCCTGTGTAATCGGGATCATGCCTCAGTATATCTTTAAAATACTCAAGTGCCTTGTCATTATCTCCACCATTGATGTATTCAAGGGCCAGCGCAAACTTTACAAAACTATCACCAGGATTTTGCTTAAGAAAAGAGTTCAGCTGTTCTATACGCTTTGTATTCATGCCTTCAGGAAAAAGTTTTTTGGCTACCTTTGCGCCTCACAAAAAGGGCTTTTTCATTCACCCTTTAATTATACTAAAGATAGATGAAGATTTTAGTTTGCATTTCTAAAACGCCCGACACTACAACGAAAATTTCATTTATTAATGGTAACACCCGGTTCAACAGTGATAAAGTTCAGTTTATTATTAATCCGTATGATGAATGGTACGCATTAGTGCGTGCTGTAGAGTTAAAGGAAAAATTAGGAGCACAGGTTACAATAATAAATGTTGGCTTATCCGACAGCGAATCTATTATCCGTAAAGCGCTTGCAATAGGCGGCGATGATGCGGTGCGAATTGATGCAGAGCCGGATGATGCATTTTTTGTAGCAGATCAAATTGCCCAATACGCGAAACAGGAAAATTTTGAAATCATTTTTCTGGGTAAAGAAACCATCGACTACAATGGATCGCAGGTAGGGGGTATGGTTGCAGGACTTTTGGAAATTCCATTCATTTCTCTGGCTTCGAGGCTGGATTTAGAAGGAAATATGGCTACAGTGGAAAGAGATATTGCTGGTGGTCATGAAATTATTAGCGTTAAAACACCATTTGTTATAAGTGCATCGAAAGGAATGGCTGAAGCCAGAATTCCAAACATGCGTGGCATTATGGCCGCGCGAACAAAACCCGTAAAAGTGTTGCCGCCCTATCAATCCGAAAAATTGACATCAGTAAAAGAATATCAGTTACCTAAAGAAAAAGGTGGTCCTAAAATGATTTCAGCTGAACATCCTGAAGAATTAGTAAAGCTGCTTCATGAAGAGGCAAAGGTTATTTAACCATATTCAATTTCATGTGTAATCATACCATAGAGATAAATGAAAATTTTATAAATGTTTAGCCATTATATTCATAATAAATTATAGTAACTAAGATTTTTACGCACCAATCCTTTAAATTTTATTATTTCTTATTTCTATGAGCATACTTGTTTTTGTGGAACCATCGAATGGAGCATTTAAAAAACAGGCTTTTGAAGCCGTTACCTATGCAGCGAAAATCGGTGCGATGCTTAAAGTGGAAATACACGCATTGTGCATAGATAAACCAGGCGAAAATGAACTGCAGGTTCTTGGAGAATACGGTGCAAATAAAGTCTGGTATGTAAATGATTCCCGGTTAAAAAGTGTTGATCCCATGGTTTATGCCAAAGTGATTGCACAACTGGAATCAAAAATAGATTCAGATGTATTGGTCTTAATACAGAATTTTGATGGTAAAGCCATAGCACCTATCCTGGCAGCCAGACTTCATGCCGGATTGGTGTCGGGAGCAATTGATCTTCCGCGCATCGAAGGAGCATCTTTTCTCGTTAAGAAAAATGTGTTCTCGGGAAAAGCTTTTGCTACCTATGAAATGCATTCTCCCAAAAAGATCATTTCACTGATGCCGAATTCTATTATTCCTGAAAAAATTTCAAATACAGCCTCCATTGCCGAGTTTCAACCCGAGCTCGATGACGCTGATTTTAAATTGCAGGTGAAAGAAGTAAAAAAAGCCTCAGAAAAAATTTCTCTTTCCGATGCAGAGATTATAATTTCGGGAGGCAGGGGATTAAAGGGACCTGAGAACTGGAAGATGATTGAAGAGATGGCGGACATACTGGGAGGGGCAACTGCCTGTTCAAGACCAGTAGCTGATATACACTGGCGCCCGCACGAGGAACACGTAGGTCAGACAGGACTTACCGTACGGCCTAATTTGTATATTGCTATTGGCATTTCAGGAGCAATTCAGCACTTAGCAGGAGTGAATGGAAGTAAAGTAATGGTTGTAGTAAATAAAGATGCAGAAGCACCTTTTTTTAAAGCTGCTGACTATGGTATTGTGGGCGATGCACTTGAAGTAGTACCGAAATTAAATGCTGCATTTCGAAAATTTAAAGAAGGTGCTTAAACCATGCTAATGAAATTTTAATGAAGAAGATTGAACTCGAAATTGTTGCTTTGTCTCACAGCATCACGCAATCACACAGCTATGCAGTGGTGTTGGGAGAAGTGAATGGTATTCGAAGGCTGCCAATTGTTATTGGGGGTTTTGAGGCCCAGGCAATTGCAGTAGCACTGGAGAAAATGAATCCTACGCGGCCGCTCACTCATGATTTAATGAGAAGCATTTGTCAATCATTTCATATTGAAGTAAAGGAAATTATTATCAACAACCTGCTGGATGGTATTTTTTATTCGCAGCTAATTTGTAAAAAGGGCAATGAGCTAATAGAAGTTGACTCTCGCACATCGGATGCTCTTGCTTTGGCGGTTCGTTTTGAATGCCCTATTTATACCTATGAATTTATTCTTGATTCTGCCGGCCTGATCCTGGAAGAGCCTGCTGCTGAAGAAAAATTAGAGATTAAAGAAAGAAAAGCGGAGAAAAAATCAACGGTTACAGCCAGCCTGAAATCGATTGACCTTGCGAAGCAATCCCTTCCGGAATTAAATCAGATGCTGCAGTCATTCCTGGAGAAAGAAGATTACGAGCAGGCAATAATAGTAAGGGATGAAATATCCAGAAGGAAGAAACAATCCTAAACCTCCAGTCTTTTACAATATTGCGAGTGATCTTTAAGTTAAAAATCGTGTTTTCAACTCAGCCGTTGGTACCATGCATTCATCCTTTTTCCCAAAAATCCTATATCTGTATTTTGAGACCATGCTATATGCAAAATCACGAATGAACTTAGGAAATATGCGGAAAAAATAAAACAATTTCCAGCCGCCATTTAACCGTCTTGCAATTCTTAAAACAGCAGACGATTGTAAAAAGACTTTACCATTCTCCACCAGTACCACCGTTGAAATATTTTTAATAGGTAAATTATAACGCGATAAAATTTCTTTCCCCTTATCAGACTGTAATGCACTGAAAACAAATCGCTCTTTGCTGTCGTGTTTTATAATAAACCGTACAAAGCCATTACACAGGTTACAAACACCGTCGAAAAGAATAATCGATTTTAAGTTACCCGTATTCAAAAACTGATCGTTTGTATTACAGATACATTTTTCACGTAAAGAAAATTCACAAGTTAGAAATCATTAATAGTTGCATTTTCAAATTCACAAATAAATCTGCATCTTACCTGCAAACTTTGATGAATGGAAATCTTACGTGGGCTGTTGGGTCTTTCATCATTAATTTTTATCTGTTTCCTGTTCAGCAACAACCGCCGCGGTATTGACTGGAAATTAGTTGCTGCAGGACTTGCACTTCAAATGATTTTCGCAGTAGGGATTCTTTATGTACCTTTTTTTAAAGACGCCTTTCAATTCATAAGCGATGGATTTGTAAAACTTATAGGACTATCGCACCGTGGCACTGAATTCCTGTTTGGCAACCTGGCAGACCAGACAAAATCGTGGGGCTATGTTTTTGCTATACAGGTATTGCCGAATATTGTATTTTTTGCAGCGCTCTCATCACTCATGTATTATTTGGGGGTTCTTCAATTTATTGTCGTTGGCTTTGCCTGGATAATGAGTAAAACCATGAAACAGATCTCTGGGGCCGAAAGCTTATCCACTGCCGCAAATATTTTCCTGGGTCAAACGGAAGCACCATTGATGATTCGTCCATACCTGGCGGGAATGACCCGGTCAGAAATTCTCTGCATCATGATCGGCGGGATGGCAAATACAGCAGGAAGCGTGCTCGCAGCTTATGTTAGCTTTCTGGGGGGCGCAGATATTCAGCAGCAGCAGTTTTATGCTTTACATATGCTTTCGCAATCTATAATGAGTGCTCCTGCTGCTATTGTCTGTGCGAAAATTTTGTTTCCCCAGACACATCCCGAACAGGTCAACAGGGATTTGAAAGTACCAAAAGAAAACATTGGCAGTAACGTACTAGACGCCATTGCCAATGGAACTACTGATGGTTTAAAGCTTGCAGTGAACGTGGCCGGAATGCTGGTGGTTTTCATTGCACTGATGGCTGTGGTAAATTCTCTGTTTCATTTGATCGGCAGAATTGGAGGACTCAATATCTATATAGAAGCAGTAACAAATAACCGCTATGATGCACTTTCTCTGGAATTTATTTTCGGATATCTCTTTGCGCCGCTTGCCTGGCTTATGGGAGTTTCGATACACGACATGCTTTCCATTGGGCAATTGCTTGGTGAAAAAACGGTAATCAATGAATTTGTAGCCTATGTTACAATGGGCGATATGCTTAAAAGTGGTTTGCTTTCAGATCCACGATCCATTGTAATTGCAACATATGCATTGTGCGGCTTCTCTAATTTTTCTTCAATAGGGATACAGATTGGAGGTATAGGTGCGCTGGCTCCTAACCAGCGAACCAATCTCTCTGAACTTGGCTTAAAGGCCCTGATCGGCGGAACGGTTGCCTGCCTGATGACGGCTGTAATAGCAGGCATGTTGTATCATTGACCCTTAATTTGTTCCCTAGTCTTAAGTAATTCCCTGCACCATGTTTGATTTTATTGCATCTGCCGAAGGCTGGGTGAGTCTTGTAACTCTTATTGTAATGGAGATTGTGCTTGGTATCGACAACATCATTTTTATTTCCCTTATTACCGATCGCCTTAAAAAAGAAGAGCAGCAACGCGGAAGATTAGTGGGGCTTAGTATTGCTTTACTGGTTAGAATTGGCTTGCTCTTTTCCATTTCCTCACTCACAAAGCTTACCAATCCGGTAACCAGCTTCGGGGAATTTGCATTAAGCATCCATGATCTTATTTTATTTGCTGGAGGAATATTCCTTTTATACAAAACCACTCGTGAGATACATAATCGTATTGAAGGAAAAGACGAGCACCTGTCTTCAAAAGGAAAAGTATCTCTGCAAAGCGTAATCATGCAGATCGTATTGATTGATGTAATTTTTTCTGTAGATTCAATATTAACGGCGGTTGGCCTGGTAGATTATTTAAGCATCATGGTGATTGCGGTAATAGCTGCAATGTTGTTTATGATCTCTTTTAGCAGGTTTGTAAGTGAATTCATTAACAAGCATCCTACCATAAAAATGCTGGCTCTTGCCTTTTTACTCATGATCGGGTTTTTGCTGGTGGCAGATGGACTTCACTATCACATCGAGAAAAAGTATCTGTATTTCGCTATGGCTTTTTCGTTTCTCGTGGAGTTTTTAAATATGAAGCAACGTAGAAAGACGAAAGGAATAGAAAACAATGAAATGGAAGATATAAAATAATAATGTACAATACCTTTAATACTTTCGATAATATGTACTGAAATTCTATGTTACAGTTGACTAAAATTAATCTGCCGGTAGAAAAATTTATAAAGCAATAATCACCTACATATTTCCTCAAACCATTATTGAGTCATCTTTACTATGAAGATATACGGAACGAATCCTTATTTTCGTAAAGCAAACTATTTTATGAAATCAACCATTCCATACCTCAGTCTTACTATTCTCCTTTTATCGGGCTTTTTATTTTTTAAATACCCAACCATTAAAACTGCCGCTCATAATGAACAGGAGGATGTGAGTGAAGATTATTTTTTAATGCGTGCTTACCCCGATGCAGCTGTAGATATGCAAGCGTACGATGCAGCTTTAAAAGACGCAATGACACCAAAAAGCGCTCAACGCGAAAGTGCAGCGTGGACTGTGGAAGGTCCGGGAAATATCGGCGGCAGAATTAATTGCATGGCAATAGAACCCGGCAACCCTGATGTAATTTATGAAGGGAATGCAGCAGGTGGGATCTTTAAAACTACAGATGGTGGTATTACGTGGAATGCCATTTTTGATAACGAGCCTTATCTTTCTATTGGAGCCATTACTGTTGATCCCAATAATCCTCAAACCATTTGGGCCGGTACAGGAGATGTTAATATCAGCGGTTATGTATTTATTGGAGATGGTATTTATAAAAGCACCGATGGTGGTGGAACCTGGAAGAATATGGGATTGAGTGAAACGAAGATCATTTCAAAAATTATAGTGGATTCCTCTAATTCAAATATTGTGTACGCAGCCACTATGGGGCTTCCCTTCGAAACCAATACTGATCGCGGGCTTTACAAATCCATAGATGGCGGAGAAACGTGGAGCAAAATTCTTTTTGTGGATGTAGATGCTGGAATTATTGACATGGTGATAGACCCTGTAAATCCAAACATAATTTATGCTGCAAGCTGGAACCGCATACGGAATAATTATTTTAGTGAAGTATATGGGCCAGATGCGCACATTTATAAAACCACTGATGGTGGCTCGACCTGGAACATCCTTAACAATGGATTACCAGATTTTACAACCTGCAGAATAGGCCTTGCTATATCAAAACAAAATCCCGAAAAGCTCTATGCAATAATTGTGGATACCATTCAATTCGGCGTTCAGGGTATTTACAAAACGATTAATGGAGGAACAACATGGACAAATGCACTTGGAAATTTTGATCAGGAAACTTTTGGAACACAAGGCTGGTACTTTGGAAAAATCTATGTAAACCCGGCTAATGATGAACAAATCTATGTGCCCGGAGTAGAACTGCAAACCTCTACAGACGGAGGTAACAAATGGAACCCTGCTACACCATCCTGGTACTCTTATTTAGTGCATGCCGACGGTCATTATATGGAATTTGTTGATCAAAATAATTTTTACTATTGCACCGATGGCGGCATGTATAAGACCACTGATAATTGTAATACATGGACAGATTGTGAAAATATTCCGAATACACAATTTTATCATGTCACATTTAATGAAAATGATCCTTCCGATTATTTTGGAGGAGCCCAGGATAATGGAACGCTCTCCGGCAGTAACGCTTCATTCAATGGATGGAACCGCACCTTCGGAGGTGATGGGTTTAAACCGTATTTCAATCCAAACAATGCTATGGTTCAATATGCAGAAACACAAAATGGAGGATTGTGGTACACCACTGATGCGGGTAATTCCTATACTCCATTCACCAATAATCTGGACCTGGAGCGTCAAAGCTGGGACATGCCTTATCTGATGAGTCCGCTTGATCCTACGGTCTTTTATTGCGGCACATACCAGATGAATAAGCTTACCGATGCTCCTTTCGGATCCTGGTTACCCATTAGCGAGGATCTGACAGATGGAACTGATGACCGGTTTCACGTGATTACAACGCTGACTCAATCACCTCTTAATGGATTAATCTTATACAGCGGTACCAGTGATGGAAATGTATGGTCAACTACAGATGACGGCAACACATGGAACCTCGTTTCCTCGAATTTACCGGATAGATATGTAACATCCGTCCAGGCATCACCTAATGAGGTTAATACCGTTTATGTTACCCATAGCGGGTATCGGGATAATGATTATATACCTCATGTTCATAAGAGTATTGACAATGGAAAAAACTGGTTGGACATTTCCGGCGATCTTCCGCAATTAGCCGCAAATGATATTCTTATTTCGCCGGCAGATGAAACCATAATATATGTTGCTACAGACGGCGGAGTTTATAAAACTGAAAATGGAGGCGTAAACTGGAACAGGCTTGGCAGTAATATGCCTTTTATTCCTGTTTATGATATAGAGTTTAACCTTTCAAACAATAAAGTAATTGCCGGAACATTTGCCCGGAGCATCTGGACAATTGATGCAGAAACAGAAGTAGGTATAGCTTCGGTAGATAAAAGCCTGAAAGCGATGTCGATTTTTCCGAATCCGGCTTCCAATGTTATTACTATTGATTTAGAGGAAAATTCAGCAAACAAAATTAGTTTCTATGATGCAGCGGGGCAATTGATGCTTCCTGAACGAGTAGGGAGCTCAGCTGGTTTAGTATCTTTTTCGTTAAAAGATTTTATGCCTGGAATCTATTACATCCATATTCTATCAGGAAAAGAAAATGTTGTTCAAAAGTTTGTGAAGGTGATGTAATTCGAAGTTCGTTATTTTTTGTCGCTCGCTTCGTCTTCGGTGATTACGGTTTTAAATGCCAGGGCAGCGAGCAAAGCTCCTATGAAAGGCCCGACAACATAGAGCCACATATGTGTTAAGGTACTTGTGCCGTTCATAAGCGTTTCAGTAATATTTCTTCCTAATCCTACTGCCGGATTAAATGCTCCGCCACTTATAGGTCCTAAGCCAACTGCCATAGCAAACACGGTAAAGCCAATTGCCATCCCATAAAATGAATTTCCTGCATTGGCTTTTGCCGTTGCCACATTTAATACCACATAACACAATGCAAATGTTCCGAAGATTTCCGCAAGTAATGCATTCATCACTGTAACGTCAGCACCGGGTGCATGTGTTATGGCAACCTGGTTATAACCGGTAACTACGTAGCTCATTATCCCGCCAAATATTCCTCCAAAAATCTGAACGACCCAATATTGAAACATTTGCAATGCCGTCATACTTCCGCGGATATATATTGCAAGGGAAACCGCCGGATTATAATGGGCACCTGAGATGTGACCTCCGGCATACACCATTACCATTAACGTTGAGCCAAAAGCCAAGCCTGCTATGGCACTTCCCGATCCCACCGTACAGCCAATCGCAAAAACAAGAAAGAATGTACCGATAAATTCCACGATCATTTTTTTCATTCCAAAAATTTTTAATGTTCGGGAAAAATAGAAAAATATATTAAGTGAGCGAGAGTGATTATTATAATTTTACCAACATCGATTTAAATAAATGCTTATGCCAGTTGTTGTAGGAGAGCTTGCTCCGGATTTCGCACTTTATGATACGGATAAGAAAAAAGTTTCTTTAAAAGATTATCGTGGTAAAAATATAGTGCTGCTATTTTTTCCTTTTGCATTTTCCAGTGTTTGTTCGAAAGAATTATGTGAGGTCCGCGACAATTATAGCTTTTACGAAAAGCTGAATGCGCCAATTATTGCAATCAGCGTGGATTCCCTTTACACGAATGCAAAATTCAAAGAATTAAATAAATTCAATTTCTTATTGCTTTCAGATTTCAATAAGGAAGTATCCCGAAAATATGATTCACTCATAGAAAATTTTAACTTCGACTATCAGGGAGTTTCTAAGCGATCAACATTTGTAATAGACAAGAAAGGTAAAATTGTATATGCCGAAATTCTTGCCAATCCTGGAGATTATCCTGATATGCAGAAATTGAAAGATGCCGTTACCTCTCTTAATTATTAATTTATGTAATTTGAATATCATATATGAAACAGGTTACCTTACTTATCATTCTATCCATTCAAATTTCATTTCAAATAAAAAGCAGTGCCCAATGCATTGCCGATGCAGGCGCAGATACTATAGTGTGTCTAGATTTTAATTATGAACCCATTACTATAGGAGGCCATCCATCGGCTTCCGGAGGTTCTGGTGTATACAGGTATGAATGGAAAACACTGACGCCATATGGCTTCTTTCAAAACATTACTGCCTCAGAAATACTCGATGACACTACTGAATCGAATCCAAAAATTATAAATCTTGTCACCAGTGAATATCTTCATTTTATTTTGAATGTTACCGATTCAAAAGGTCACTTCTGTACCGATACAGTGATGGTTGTCATCGACGGATGGCTCAGTGATCTCGGCGACGACCGGGTATATATTATGGAAGGTGACACAGTACAGCTGTCTTCAGGAATTGGCAGCAGTTTTCCTCCCTTTTCATACCATTGGGAACCGGACTATAATCTGTCCAATCAAAATATTGAAACACCTTTTGCATGGCCGGATACATCTATCGCTTATACTTGCGTGGTAACAGATTCACTTGGCTGCGCTGTGGAAGATCAGGACCATTTCGAAGTGTTCGTTACTCCAATAGGAATACATACAATCACATATCTTAAGCAAAATATTTTCATTAACCCTAATCTTGTTTCAGATCAAGCCATTCTGCGTTTTGATAATCCGAATTTTCTGGAATGTCAAATGATCATCGTGAATGATCTTGGAACAATTATTAATCAAAGTAAAATTTGGCAAAATTTTTTTGAAATAGGAAAACTGCCCATGCAGCCTGGTATCTTTTTCTGTTTTATTTCGCAAAATCGCAAGCCAGTTTCGTCCATTAAATTTGTGAAAGAATAATTTATTATTGTAACTGCAGCTCTCTCATTGGTATTGGGTTTGATCACCCTTTAATTATACCTCTCCAATTCTTCTGAGCACATGAAGCAGGTTTAGCTGTTATATAAAGTATTTAAGGTTTCATCCTTTTCCATTTATTTTTGTTTAAAGATCATGTCACCATTACTCCAATTTACAAACAGGGGAATCTATTGTGAAGCCGGCGATTTTTATATCGATCCGTGGAAACCCGTAAACAGAGCTTTCATTACTCATGCACATAGTGACCATGCCTATCGCGGGCATGATCTGTACCTTGCACATCGCCAATCCATTCCTGTTTTACAATACAGGCTGGGAGAAGACATTAATGTTCAATCAATGGACTATAATGAAACGATCTTTCATAACGGCGTAAAAATTTCATTGCATCCTGCAGGGCACATTATCGGCTCGGCTCAGGTACGGGTTGAAAAGGATGGCGAAGTATGGGTAATGAGCGGTGATTACAAACTTGAAAACGATTGCCTTTCTCCTAGATTTGAACCGGTTCAATGCAATGTATTTATTACAGAATCTACTTTTGGCTTACCAATATATCAATGGAAACCCCAGTCACAGATCTTTGATCACATAAAAAGATGGTGGCAAAAAAACCAGGAAGAGAATGTATGTTCGATAATTATGTGTTATGCTCTGGGAAAAGCACAGAGGATTCTATGCGGTATTGATTTGGGTATAGGACCTGTGTATGCGCATGGTGCAATCGAGAACATTAATGAGATTTTAAGAAAAGCAGGTGAACCGATTCCGCCTGTGCGAAGGATTACTCCGGAAACTACCAAAGACGATTTACGAAAAGCTCTTGTGCTCGCTACATCATCGGTGTTGAACACTTCGTGGCTAAGAAAGCTTGCCCCGTTTTCAATTGGATACGCCTCTGGATGGATGCAGGTTCGCGGCAACAAAAGAAGAAGAGCTGCAGATGCAGGCTTTGTCTTAAGTGATCATGCAGATTGGAGCGGATTAAACGAAACAGTTAAAGCAACCGGTGCACAGAAAGTTTTTGTGACGCATGGCTTTACTTATCAGTTTGCAAAATGGCTACGTGAGCAGGGATTAGATGCACATGAAGTCAAAACGGCTTTTAAAGGAGAAAGCATTGATGAAACAACAGATGAAACTGGAACCGAAAGCATCATTGAAAATACTGCCTCATGATAACTGATTGCTAAAGGCTGATAATTGAAAGCTGACATCTGATACCTCACACCTTTCCAAATGAAACGCTTCGCACAACTATTTTACGACCTGGATCAAACGAACAGTACCAATGATAAGATCCAGTTGATGCGTGAATATTTTGACCGTGTAGAAGATGCAGATAAGCTCTGGACACTTGCTTTATTTACGGGCCGAAGGCCTAAAAGGACAGTGAACAGCAGAAAACTTTGGGAATGGGCTGCCGAGTGTTCACAGCTTCCTGGCTGGTTATTGGAAGAGTCGTATAGCCAGGTAGGAGATTTTTCAGAATTGGTAGCATTGGTAGTTCCAAAAAAAAATAGTGCGGAGGATTTTTCTGTTGCCCAGATGATGCAGCGGCTAATAACAATGAAAGATACCAATGATGATGAAAAAAAACGCTTCATCACTGAAACGTGGTTTCAATTGGATCAGCAGGAAAAGTTTGTGTTTAATAAGCTGATGTCTGCTGCATTTCGTATTGGTGTTTCCAAAAATAATTTGATTAAAGCGCTCGCTTTGCATACAAATCTTCCGGAAACATTTTTGGCGCACCGCCTTATGGGTAACTGGGATCCTCAAAAAATTTCATTCAGCGACCTTATTTCTTACAATGCTGAAACAGAAGATATTTCAAAGCCTTATCCATTTTGTCTTGCTTATGCATTAGAGGTGCCTTTAGAAGAACTGGGGAATGTTCAGGATTGGCAGGTGGAATGGAAATGGGATGGAATACGTGCGCAGATAATTATGAGGAAGGGAAATTTATTCATATGGTCACGCGGTGAAGAGTTGGTGACTGAAAAATTTCCGGAGCTTCATTTAATTGCAAAAACACTTACTGATGGAACAGCTTTAGACGGAGAAATACTTCCGTATCGCGATGGAAAGCCGCTTGGATTCCAGGTTCTGCAAACTCGCATCGGAAGAAAAAATGTCACGCCAAAAATCCTTAAAGATGCGCCGGTTGCTTTTTTAGCTTATGATTTAATTGAATGGAGTCATGAAGACTACAGGGAAAAACCATTACAAGTAAGAAGAAAAAAATTAGAGGAAATAATAACAACATCAAATTTAAAAGAGTTATTTATTGCCTCTCCAATTGTATCTTTTCAAAGCTGGAGTGAATTGACTGTAATAAGAAACTTATCCAGAGAAAATATCAGCGAAGGATTGATGCTGAAGAAACAAGATTCGCCTTATCTGGTGGGTAGAAAAAAAGGAGCTTGGTGGAAATGGAAAATCGATCCTTACACTATCGATGCTGTATTAATTTACGCACAAACAGGTTCCGGCATCAGGTCAGGCTTATTTACCGATTACACATTTGCCCTTTGGGACGACGGAAAGCTGATTCCATTTGCCAAGGCCTATTCCGGACTAACCAATGAGGAAATCAAGCAGGTAGACCGTTTTGTAAAGCAACACACATTAGAAAGATTCGGCCCGGTGAGAACTGTAAAGCCGGAGTTGGTTTTCGAACTTGCCTTTGAAGGCATCGCGCTATCATCACGCCATAAATCAGGTCTTGCCGTCCGCTTCCCCCGAATCCATCGCTGGAGACTGGATAAAAAAGCGGAAGATGCCGATACATTGGAAACTCTAAAAAAGTTAATACGTAAATAATAAAAAGATCTTGTATGGATTTAAATAATTTTAAATCACTGGATATTTATTCTAAAAAGAAACATATGAAACCATTTACCATTTTTCTGTTTACATATATCTTCTTTCAGCAGGCTACTGCGCAGTGCTGGAATTTAGTCTGGAAAGATGAATTCAAAGGCAGCGCTCTTAACTCATCAAAATGGTCGGCGTCAGATGACCCGATGACTTACAGCGCTGAGGAGGAATACTATACCAGCCGAAGTCAAAACGTAAGCGTTGTAAATAATAAGCTTCAGCTCACTGCGCTTCACGAAATGTTTAGCGGTAAAAACTATACATCCGGAAAAATCATCAGCAAGGAAAAATTTTCTTTTTCTTATGGAAAGATAGAAGCCCGCATGAAGCTACCCACAGGCAAAGGGTGCTGGCCCGCTTTCTGGCTATTGCCGCAGGATCTATATTACGGCTCATGGCCTGAAAGCGGTGGAATCGATATCATGGAAATGATCAGCCAAAATCCTTCTACGCTGTACAGCACTATTCACTGTACTGATGTTGATAATGGGACACACGGTTCCACGCAATCATCTGCTACCCTTTCATCCGGTAAATTTTCTGACGGGTATCATGTTTTTACATGCGAATGGGATCCTGATCAATTCCGGTTTTATCTGGATGGAGTTTTATTTGGAACAAAAAATAAAACATCCTATCCGAATTTTAATTGGCCTTTTGACCGGCCGTTTTATATCATCCTGAATCTTGCAATCGGCGGCGGATGGGCAGAGCCTGCTGATCCAAATGATTACCCTCAAACCATGTATGTCGATTATGTGAAAGTTTATCAGCTGAATAATCAGCTTGCTATTACAGGAAATAACCTTGCGCAGCCAGATGTGAAAGCTTCGTACTCATTACCTTCCATTTCCGGTGCGACATACAACTGGTCAGTTTCAGGTGGCGGCACTATAGCATCAGGCGGAACCGGTTCAACAGTAAAATTAACTGGGATACTACTACAGGAAGCAGAACCATTTCGTCGGCAATTACCACTACCTGTGGTAATTCTGTTATCACTTTTCCCATAACTGTTACACCGAACATGCTTGTAAATCCTGATTTTGAGGATGACCTGCACTGGTGGCAGACACAATATAATTCCGGGGCGGCAGCAACTTTTAGCAGTACTACAAACGCCTCTGAATCGGGCAGTAAATCTTTCAGAACGAATGTAAGTGCCATAGGACCCGATCCATGGAACGTTCAGCTGATGCGACAGGATTTTTCACTTAAGAAACAACATCAGTACAGGATGTCTTTCTGGGCAAAAGCAGATGCCACCGGTAAAGTTTTTAATTGCAGTGTATTGAACCCGGAGGGTTATTCACAAATTGGTGCCACTTCTGTGATACTTAGCACCTCCTGGCAATATTTCAGCTATGTATTTACTTCCGCTTTAAGCATTACCGGGCTGCTGACTTTTGATTTCGGCGCTCAAACAGGTACCATTTGGGTTGACAACACTTCTCTTGTTGATTTAACTTTAAATCCCGGAGCAAAAGATGAAGGAATGCTGGAACAAAAGGATATTGATAATAATTTCGAAATACTATCTTATCCAAATCCTTTTAATAGATCAGTGATGCTTCATGAAAGTAAAGGATTATTGCCATTGCATCTTTTATTATATAATCTGAATGGAAAAATTGTTTTGAACCAAATGCAATTCCATCAAAATTTTTCTCTGACATTGGATAACCTCCCATCGGGATCTTATCTTTTAGTAGCAACAGATAATTGCGGTAACACAATTGAGCAGAAGCTGGTAAAGCAATAGGAAAGGTTTTTAATTCCGTAATAGATCTATTTCAGAATTGTTTGAGCTATTATGGGATGATCCGGATTTATATCGATGGTTTGCTTCAGCGGTTGTAAAACAACATCTAAGTCTTCCATTGGAATGGAACCCAACAAAGGTTGAGCGTTTCCAGGTAAAACTAAGGCCCGGCATGCCGTATTCCTATTTTTAAAATTAATAGTAACGGGGCCTACAACTTCGATTGTTGTCACGCTACCATCACCTAACTCAGCATTTTGGTACCCGATATGTCGTAAACCAAGCTGCTTATTAATTGAATGGTTTATACATAACATATATGCTCCTGTATCTACCAGTGCGGTAATCTTCATTTTTCGCACTTCTTCGGATTTTTTCTTTCCCTCATCCTGCAATACCAGGTCATAAGGATTTACTAATTCAATCTCAGCTTTTATAGTACCCATTGCGTATTGTTTGTTGTGATTAAGAACAAATTTACTGAATAGCAGGTAAGTTTGCCTGGTGAATCCTTCAGAATTAACTATTGAATCCTGGTTTCAATTTAAAAATTGGGCACCATTCCCTTTTCAATATGAATGCTGGGACAAATATGCCGAAGGATATTCAGGACTACTGAATGCACCAACCGGAAGCGGCAAAACACTTGCACTCTGGATGCCCGCGCTAATAGACTGGATGCAGCATGAAAAAAAACCAAAAGGTTTACAGTTTCTCTGGATCACTCCTTTAAAGGCTCTTGCAAAAGATATTTATCAGAATGTACAGCAGGTTAGTAAAGATTTAAACATTTCCTGGAAAGTGGAATTAAGAACCGGTGATGTTTCTGCAGCTAAAAAAAAGAAGCAACTGGAAAAGCTGCCGGAAGCATTGATCATTACGCCGGAAAGCTTGCACGTGCTTCTTTCACTTGGTAATTCTGAAAAAATATTTTCCAGCCTCAGCGCCATTATTGTGGATGAATGGCATGAATTATTTGGATCCAAAAGAGGTGTACTGGTGGAATTGGCTTTATCACGGATTAAGGCAATAAAACCGCATTTGAAGATCTGGGGCATTTCCGCCACCATAGGAAATTTACAGCAATCGCTTGAAGTACTTTTGGGAAATGACTTCAAAGGAAAAAAAACAATCGTGGTTGCAGACCTGCATAAAAAGATCTGCATTCACTCTGTTATTCCGGATGAGATCGAGCGTTTTCCATGGGCCGGTCATCTGGGTATAAAATTAATTCCGAACATTCTACCGATTGTAGAAAAAAGCAAGTCTACTCTTCTCTTTACGAATACACGCGGACAGGCAGAGATCTGGTATCAGAAACTATTGGAATTCGATCCTGATTTAGCGGGAACCATTGCCATCCACCACGGCTCCTTGAGCAAAGAGGTGCGCACCTGGGTAGAAAATTCAATACATAATGAAAAGCTTAAGCTCGTAGTATGCACTTCTTCGCTTGATTTAGGAGTTGATTTTACACCTGTTGAATTGGTGATACAGGTAGGAAGCCCTAAAGGCGTTGCACGCTTTCTCCAGCGTGCGGGCAGAAGCGGCCATCAGCCCGATGCAGAAAGCACTATTTATTTTGTACCCACTCATTCCCTTGAACTTATTGAAGGCGCCGCCTTAAAAGATGCAATAGAGCACAAAATCTTAGAAGACCGGATTCCGTTTCATAAGCCGTTTGATGTATTGGTGCAATACCTGGTTACTCTTGCTGTAGGGGATGGATTTCATCATAAGGATATTTACAGGGAAGTGAGAACCACCTATGCTTTTCATGATTTGGATGAAGAAGAATGGGACTGGGTATTGCAATTTATCACCACGGGAGGAAGCTCGTTGGAACATTATAATGAGTTTTCTAAAGTTGATGAAGCAGATGGAATTTTTAAAGTGAATGACCGTCGTATAGCGCTTCGGCACCGGCTTTCCATTGGAACTATTGTAGCCGATATCAGCATGGCTATCAAATACCTGACTGGCGGTTCTATTGGAAGTATAGAAGAAAATTTTATCTCAAGATTAAATCCGGGTGACGTTTTTTGGTTTGCAGGTAGGTGTCTTTCGCTGGTACGAGTAAGAAATAATGTTGCGTACGTTAGAAAAATTAAGCCGACCAAAGGCCAGATTCCCTCCTGGCAAGGAGGCCGCATGCCGCTCTCTTCTCAGCTAAGTGCCATGATCCGGAAAAAAATCGATGAGGCGAAAAGACATGAATCAAAAGAGATAGAAGTAAAAGTGCTGAAGCCCTTATTTGATCTGCAGGAACTGCGTTCAGCACTTCCTGCCCTCGATGAATTTCTGATCGAAAAGCTGGAGACCGATGAAGGCTATCATTGTTTTTTCTTTCCTTTCGAAGGAAGACTGGTGCATGAGGGAATGGCCGCTTTACTTGCGTACCGCATTGCATTGATAAAACCCATTTCATTTTCAATAGCCATGAATGATTATGGTTTCGAACTGCTCTCCGATCACGAAATACCACTGGAAGAAGCGTTGCAACAGGAGTTATTTTCAACAGAAAGCTTACTGGATTACATACAGGCAAGCAACAACTCTACGGAAATGGCCATGAAAAAATTCAGGGAAATTGCGCGTGTGGCAGGATTAGTATTCGCGGGTTATCCAGGAAAAATGCAAAAAGACCGGCACCTGCAATCTTCTGCATCATTGCTCTTTAAGGTCTTTTCTGAATATGATCCTAAAAATCTATTACTGCGGCAATGTTATCAGGAAGTGCTTGATTTTCAGCTTGAGGAATTGCGCCTGAGAAAAGCGCTGATGCGCATCAATACACAAAAAATAATTTTGAAATATCCTCAGCGACCTACTCCTTTTGCATTTCCGATTATGGTAGATCGCATGCGGGAAAAGCTTACGAGTGAAAAACTGGAAGAGCGAGTAAAGAAGATGCAATTGAAGTTCGGTGAAGAACCTGGCAGTAGAAAATTGAATGAGAAAAAAATTTTTAAGTAAGAATCTATTTTATTTAATCTTCAAACTTTTTTAACCCTGTTTGGTTTATTGAAAGTATTGTGGGTGAACATTTGACCATTCAGCTTCAGGGAGAAAATTTAGTACTG
This sequence comes from Chitinophagales bacterium, assembly GCA_013816805.1. NCBI lineage: Bacteria > Pseudomonadati > Bacteroidota > Chitinophagia > Chitinophagales > Chitinophagales bacterium. The sequence goes on from JACDDS010000012.1 coordinate 105,785, forward strand.
TTACCGCAAAGGGCGATTTATTGGGAACAACAGCAAATTTTACTTGCTTCTGATTTGCATTTAGGAAAGAGCGGGCACTTCAGGAAAGCCGGTATTGCGGTTTCTTCCGAAATCCACCACGATGATTTGAAACGTCTGTCGGCAATTCTTAAAGAATTCCCTGTAAAAAAAATATTTTTCCTTGGCGATCTTTTTCACAGTGATCAAAACTATGAATGGACTCAATTCTTGACGTGGCGAAAAAGCATTTTACCGATTGAAATCCACTGGATCAAAGGCAACCATGATGCTCCGGATAGTGAATGGATAATCACTTCTGAAATTCATTACCATACATCACACTTTGAACACCAGCCTTTTTTCTTCACACATCAGATGATCCTGCAAGAGCACCTTTCGAAATATCAGATGGCTGGTCACCTCCACCCTGCCATCAGGTTAACAGGAAAGGGAAAACAATCTATAAAGCTGCCTTGCTTTTATTTCAGCGACAATTATTGTGTTTTACCTGCCTTTGGCAATTTTACAGCGGGCGCTGTTATCCGACCTAAAATAAATGATAAGGTATTTATGATCCTGGAAAATAAAGTGCTGCCAATGAAAGGCTATAAATAATTTGATAAGTGCTGCGCAAAAATATCAGTGTTGATTTCATTAGTTAAGGCTTGGATTTTCAGGAAAATTAGCAATTACTTTATAGCGATCACCCATATCGCGAAGTGCGGTGCGCCAAAGCTGCTGAGGCTCTTCCCTAAAAAGATATTCGGAAGAACCTTTACCAATAAACCATGAATTTCCTTTTAATTCCTGTGTTAATTGATCCTGATCCCAACCGGAATAACCAAAGAAAAAACGGATATCGTCAGGGCTGATTTGCTTTGTATCAAGCAGAAATATTAATTTTTCAAAATCTCCACCCCAATAAATTCCATCCGATATCTCAATGCTGTCATTTAAAAGATCACCTCTCTTGTGTAAATAATGCAGCGTATTCGGCTGAACAGGACCACCGTAGAAAATCACATTCTCAACAGCGGGAAAATCCTCAACTACCTCATGAACTTTCATTTCAGTAGGCTTATTGACGATTAATCCAAAAGCTCCTTCCGACTTGTACTCACAAAGCAAAACCACCGATCCTTTAAAAAACGGATCTTCCATAAAGGGTTCGGCAATTAAAATTTTTCCTGATGAAAGTGATTCCATTCCTCGTTTAATTAACGTGATAAAATAACATCATAACCGTTGAACCTCCAAAAATATACTACTCATTTTAAGAGGAAGAATAATAACGGAAGGAGAAGATTTTTCTTTCAGAAAGAAGACCTATTTTTGCGCCTTTATAATGGTATTTTTGATTTCTGTTAATTGACTATTGAAAGATTAATGGTCCCGTAGCTTAACTGAATAGAGCATCTGACTACGGATCAGAAGGTTGGGGGTTTGACTCCCTCCGGGATCACTTTTACATATGGGCAAAGTACAGAATTCGCTCTCCACAAGAGTTTGAACTGTCTCACAATATCGAACCTCAATTCGCTTATTCTTTCAAACGGTGTCTATCGCTTTGCAATTATCAGCAATTCGCTTATAAAAGCAGGTATATGAATGCAGAGAAATAAAACTTTTATTCTGCTCATCAGAATACTTAAAGATTCAATTCAGTTTTGATAAAATCCTTTGCTTCGGGCACACCTGTAAGTTCAAGCCATACACTACTGGTATCACCGGAAATAATGATATTGAAGGTAAAAAAATCACAGCATTGCCGTTCCGTTTTTGCAAATTCAGTGAGCTCATCAATCATCTTATCACTCCCATTGAATTTAAAAGCATAACCATTTTTCAACTCTTTCTTCTCAAGAACCTGCTGTTGCAAGCTTGCAATCACAGTGGCTTTGCGTTTTTGTAATTCCGGGGTTGTTAACTTACAAGTCAGGTTTGCCGGCTGATTCTTTACTTCGCAATTGTCATTACAAATGGAAGAAGCTGTGTAGGTCGTCATCAAATTATGGGATTTATTATTACAACTGCAGAGGGTTGCGACTGTAAGTATTGTAACGAATAATTTTGTATTCATTTGGTATGAATTAAGATTCGCTTATTTACAACGGGTTTCTTTGTCGCAGCAAATCTCATTTGCTTTTTCGGCATACACGGTAATGCTAAAAATTCCTGCACCGCTTTCTTTATACAGCTTGTTCTCATCAGAACTGAGATAGCTGGAAAGAATATCATCCGGCACGGTTATTACCTTTTCTTTTTGCAAAGAGATGTTTATAAAACCTGATTCACGGATTATAGCTAGATATTCGCCTTTTTGTATTGCACCTGAGATACATCCTGCATACATTTCTGCGGCATGCAAAATTTTAGAAGGTAAAGCACCTGCTAAAACAATATCCGATATGGAGAAATGACCGCCTGGTTTTAAAACCCGGTATATCTCTTCAAACGCTTTCCGCTTATCCGTAACCAAATTGAGGACGCAGTTACTAACTATCACATCAGCAACATTTGAAGTAACCGGCATTTTTTCTATTTCTCCAAGGCGAAACTCTACATTATGAAAATTTAATTTCTCCGCGTTGATTCTTGCCCGATTGATCATTGCTTCCGTCATATCAATACCTATTATTTTTCCCGTTTCACCGGTTTCTGCTCTTGCGATAAAACAATCATTGCCTGCACCTGAGCCAAGGTCAATCACTATATCCCCCTTTTTAATCTTTGCAAACTGAGTAGGCAAGCCGCAACCCAGGCCAAGATCAGCTTCGGCTTTGTAACCTTCGATATCATTATAATCATCCGTCATGATGTTGTACACCTCATCAGAGCAACATGAACTTCCGCAACAAGATGATTCGTTAGTAACTTTGTCCTGCAGTGCTATTTCAGTATACTTTTCTCTAACCATTTTTTTAATTTCTTCTGCTGTTTCCATTTTATTAAGTTTTAAAAGTGATTTTCCAGATTCTAATAATCGTAATCATGCGATAGTAATCAAAAATTATTTTAACAACACTCTTTATCTTTAACCGTAACACTAAGCAATGTACCCAGGTATTGCTTGGCCAGCAACCATTCCTTTTCATCAATGCAGTAGCAGATGCTAGCTCCTTCAATTTCTCCTTTGATGAGTCCGGCGTTCTTAAGCTCTTTCAAGTGTTGGGATACTGTAGATTGGGACAACGGAAGCTCTTCCACTATGCCGCCGCAAACGCATGATTGTCTTTTGAGAAGAAGTTCTATGATTGCGACCCGCGCAGGATGCGCCAATGCCTTGGCATAAGTAGCGATTTTATTTTCCCTTATCGTAAACTCTTCAATTTTGGCAAAACCCATTTCTATAATTATATCGCAATATTACGATTAACTTTTCTAATTACAACTTTTTCAAACCTAAGAAATTTAAAAAGGAAAGCAAGCACTATCTTCAGCTGCCAACAAAATCGAAAATTAAGAATGATCAGAGAATCGTTAAATCAGTTTCAAGAGAAATAAAAAATGATGAGCACTAAGCCGTAACTCGCTCGATGTGCATGATTATATTATCAATCTCATTTGGTGCAAACCAATTAATTTCTTTATCTTTTTTAAACCATGTCATTTGCCGTTTTGCGTAATTTCTGGTGCGCTGCTTTATCTTTAGTACTGCTTCATCCAGGGTGCAATTGTGATTTAAATATGAAATGAGTTCCCGGTAACCTACTGTTTGCAAGGAATTACGGTGCTGGTGAGCTAATAAAAATTTTACCTCTTCCAGTAATCCTTCATTCATCATACGATCGGTGCGCTCATCAATTCTGGAATATAAATCCTTTCGTTCCAACTGTAGTCCGATTTTAACAGGAATAAAATTACGGTTCTTCACTTTTGACGTGAGGAAAGAAGAAAAAGGCTTGCCGCTTGATATGGAAACAGAAAGCGCACGAATCAGGCGATGCGGATTATTGAGGTCGACTGCTTTATAATAATCAGGATCATGCTGCTTCAATAACAGCTGTAACGCTTCTATTCCTTTATCCCGGAACAAAATTTTCAAATGCTCTTCGGTATCATTACTAACTTCCGGAATGGAATCCAGACCCTCCAGTATGGCTTTAATGAATAACCCGGAACCGCCGGTAACTACTAATATATTTTTGTGTAAAAACAACCTTTCGATTACGGCTAAAGCTTCTTTTTCGAAATCAGCAACACTATATCTATCAATAATAGAAAGGTTATTGATGAAGTGATGATCAATCTGTTTTAATTCATAGCCAAGAGGCTTGGCAGTTCCTATATTTAATTCGCGGTAAAATTGCCGTGCATCCGCAGAAATAACTTCAGTACTAAAATATTTTGCTATTTCGATGCTGACCTGTGTTTTACCTACTGCGGTCGGACCAACTAAAACAATCAGGTAATTTTGCTGCACCTGCTATAAATCTTTCCGGTAAAGTTTAATTAAATACAGCTGATAGCAGCCAGCACTTTATCATTTAACTGATTACAACGCATCCTCCTCGCTGAACCCTTCTCCAAATCCATCATCCGGTATGTCTTCCTCTTTTATAAACCCTTCCTCCTCCTGATCGTCCGTTTCATCTGCTATATCTGTGTCTTCTTTTTCAGTTTTTTCTGTTTCATCATCTGCTTCTATCGCAGTATCCTCTTCTCCAATAAGGCTCATTTCTTCAATATCCACCTCCTCTTCGTCTACCACTTGCTCCTCTCTAATACTCTCACGTTTACGTCCGTAATGCGCCATCAGGTCTTCCTTTTTAAATGGGGAAAGTCCCTGTTGCTTCACGCAAAAAGGATATGCGATATGAGATTTTTCTGAACCAGAAAGTGACATTAATTCCAGGAGAAAAACAAATTCCTGGCTGCCTTTGTATTCATAAACAAATTTTTGATGCGGGTCGTCGATATAGGTTACCAAAAGTGGAAAAGATTGTGCCTTGGCCTTAGTACGTCCCTTCATTTTTTGTTCATCCGGCCTGGCAGCAATATCAATCTGCTTTACCCGCTGCCAGCTGTCATTAGCTTTATAGAATAAACCTTTATAAGGTGAAGGAAGGCTATAGGCGGTGACAATGGAGCCCTCAAAATCAATCATTGTATTGGAAGGCTTCACTTCAATATCTCTGAAGATGCTATCATCTTCTTCGTAAACTACCCGGAATTTGTACAGAGCCATATTAGCTAATCTTGGAATTTATTATTAACATTAAATCTCCTGCAGTACATTCTTATCTTAAATTTATGTTTCATTCATCAATATATCCTTTTTATTAACTGCCTCCCACCCTGCTTCCTTTGCCTTTTCCAACATAAAGTTAAATGCTTCCTGATAATTATTGCCGATTCTGCCATCCAGAATTGCCTCTCTCACTGCGTCTTTTATAGTGCCAATTTCTCTACCGGGTAATTTATTAAAAGTCTTCATAATAATTTCACCGGTAATTGGTGGCTGCCAATTGCGCATTCGATCTTTATCTTCTACCTCTCTAAGCTTTGCGCGAACTAATTTAAAATTTTCAAAATAGTTTCTAACCTTATGCTGATTTTTAGAAGTAATATCTGACTCGCACAAAATCATCAGTGAATCAATATCATCTCCAGCATCAAACAACAAGCGACGTATTGCAGAATCGGTTACTTCCTCTTTACTGACATTAATCGGCCTAAGGTGCAATAGCACCATTTTCTGAACGAACTTCATTTTATCATTCAAAGGCAGATGAAATTTTCTAAAAAGTCCGGATACTTTTTTAGCACCTAAAACCTCATGCCCATGGAATGTCCATCCTTTTTGCTTTTCAAATCGTTTGGTTTCCGGCTTTGCAATATCATGTAAAAGAGCAGCCCATCGAAGCCATAGGCTATCACTGCGCTGTGCCACATTATCAAGTACCTGCAAAGTATGGTAAAAATTATCCTTGTGGCCTTTACCTTCATAGTTTTCCACCCCAAACAACTTTACAAATTCAGGAAAAATAATCTCCAGTAATCCGCACTTAAATAAGAGATCGAAACCTATAGATGGCTTCGGAGCCAGTAATATTTTATTTAATTCTTCGGAAATACGCTCCGCAGAAATAATTTGTATGCGTTCTTTATTACTGGAAATTGAAAAAAAAGTGCTGGAATTAATTTTGAAATTTAATTGTGTTGCAAAACGGATGGCGCGCATCATTCTTAAAGGATCATCAGAAAAAGTGATGTCAGGATCAAGTGGTGTACGAATCACTTTATTATGCAGGTCTTCTAACCCGTTAAATGCGTCAAGCACTATTGTTTCGCCGTTGCGCTTCAGCGGTATTGCCAAAGCATTTATAGTAAAATCACGCCTGGAGAGATCATCTGGCAGGTTACCATTTTCAATAATGGGTTTTCGGGAATTTGCACGGTACGATTCTTTTCTCGCTCCCACAAACTCAATCTGAAAATCCTTATACTTAAGTAAAGCAGTACCAAAATTTTTATACACTGCAATGGGTGGCAATGGCGTGAATTGCATGGCTACCGTTTCTGCAAGTTCAATTCCACTTCCAATTACGGTAACATCCATATCCTTTGAATCGCGTTTCAATATTTTATCACGCACATAGCCCCCCACCAGAAAGGCCTCCATTTTCAGTTGACCTGCAGCCAATGAAATCTTTTCTAAAATTTCACTTTCCTCAGAAGAAAAAGGAAGTGAAACGCGGTGTTTATTGATTTCCATTTGTTACTGTTCTTCAGCGAATTGCTCTGAGATATAGGTTCTGTGCAAAGTTACCCTGAAACTTCATAAGCTGACTGTGAATTCAAAATAGAAAGTGTCCTTATATTTGCGCTCTCTTTTAATTATGGCGAGGTAGCTCAGTTGGTAAGAGCGTCGGATTCATAACCCGGAGGTCGAGGGTTCAACTCCCTCTCTCGCTACATTGCTTAGCTATTATTTAAAGTAAACAGCACCATATAAGCAACAAGCTTATTGTCAAAGGCTATGGCTAAATGCCTGTGTATACAGTGCTTGAGACAATAATCATAAGCGTTCGATAAAGCACTTAACTAGCCCATTGCACTTTGCTCCTCTAAAAACAGAGTATTTTATTTGCTTATTTTCGTCGCTTTAATTTATTGTATGGAGCATCCTTCCCAACGCATTATTCAGCTTGCTGAATCGGAGACGCTGCAGATGGCGAAGCTTAGTCGTGAATATAAAGCAAAGGGATTTGACATTATAGATCTTTCACTGGGTGAGCCTGATTTTCAAACTCCTCAGCATATTATGGATGCCGCAAAAAGGGCCATAGATGAAGGGTATACAAAGTATTCACCGGTGGCCGGCTTTTTTGATTTGAGGCAGGCTATTTCCGATAAATTTTTGCGCGACAATAACCTGAGCTTTACAGCTGAACAGGTAATTGTATCTACAGGTGCCAAACAATCTCTTGCAAATGTGATGATGGTTCTGCTTAATCCCGGTGATGAAGTAATTGTTCCAAGCCCATACTGGGTGAGCTACCGGGAGATAATTAAACTGGCGGAAGGAAAAATGATAGCAATACCATCTTCTGTCGAATCCAACTTTAAGATTACTGCAGAACAGTTAGAGGCTGCAATAACGCCACAAACAAAAATATTTTGCTTTTCCTCTCCGTGTAATCCCACGGGGTCCGTCTTTACAAAACAGGAATTAAAGGATTTTTCTCAAGTGCTTAAAAGACACCCGGGGATAATTGTTGTTGCTGATGAGATCTATGAGTATATTTCCTATATAGGAAAACATGAAAGCATTGCTCAGTTTGAGGTGTTAAAAGACCGCGTGGTGGTGGTTAATGGCTGTTCCAAGGGTTATGCGATGACAGGCTGGCGCATCGGGTACATGGCGGCCCCTTTATGGATTGCTAAAGCATGCGATAAAATGCAAGGGCAAATTACATCCGGAACTTGTACTATCTCGCAGAGGGCTGCCCTTACCGCTATAACTTCTGACCAGCACAAAACCTGGGAAATGCGGGATGCCTTTCAAAAAAGAAGAGATCTTGTATTACAATTACTTAATGATATTCCAGGCATCAAAGCCAACTATCCACACGGGGCCTTTTATGTATTTCCTGATATAAGTTCTTTTTTTGGAAAATCAAACGGACACATCACTATTACCAATGCAGATGATTTAAGCTTCTATCTTATTGAACAGGCCAACGTAAGTGTCGTTACCGGCAAAGCTTTTGGAGACGCTGAATGCATTCGTATTTCATATGCTACTTCTGAAGAAAAAATAACTGAAGCACTCAGGCGGATTAAAAAAGCGCTTGCTATGCTTAACTAAACAATTGTAAGATTTAAAAGTACAATTGTAAATTTTTATTCTATTGAAAGCAATTGATTTTTTTAAGAAAATAAAGCCTTTGAAAGTTGTAGTAGTCGGCGATGTGATGCTGGATACTTATTTATGGGGGCAGGTTAACCGCATTTCCCCTGAAGCGCCTGTGCCGGTGGTGTCTATAGAAAAAAAAGATGAACGACCCGGAGGTGCTGCAAATGTGGCCCTAAATGTTAAACTGCTTGGAGCTACTCCTTTTCTCTGTTCTGTTATTGGTAATGACGAATCGGGTAGATCATTCTTAAAGATGCTTAATGCCTATCAAATTGGAACTGAAGGCATTTTTTCTAGTAATACCAGAGTAACTACCGTAAAATCGCGTATCATCAGCCGTAACCAGCAAATGATGCGATTTGATTCTGAAACAGAGGCTGATTTAAACAGTGGCGATGAAAAGAAATTATTAAATATTATCAGAAATACTATTATGCGGGAAAAACCTCATGCACTGATCTTTGAAGATTACAATAAGGGTGTATTAACCGAACCTATTATAAATGAAGTTATCGGTTTCTGCAGGAAAAGTAAAGTTCTTTGTTCAGTTGATCCAAAGAAAAAAAGGTTTTTTTCTTATAAGAATGTTAATGTCTTCAAACCTAATTTGCGGGAGCTGAGAGATGCTCTGAAGATGGATCACCTGGAGACTGATACGAATCAACTGGATAAGGCAGTGGATGTTCTAAAAATACAATTACATCAGCAAATTACGCTGATCACATTATCGGAAGATGGAATATATTATCATAACGGTGCTAAGGGATCTATTCTTGCAGCGCACATGCGTGATATAGCAGATGTCTCCGGCGCTGGTGACACGGTGATTGCAACTGCAACACTTGCTCTGGCAGCAGGGATGCCACTGGAATATGCTGCTTCCATTGCAAATATTGCAGGGGGTTTAGTATGTGAACATGTGGGTGTGATACCCATAACACGGGAAATGCTGATAGAGCAATGGAACAGTTAATTGATTTAATACACTTCTAATGAAATCGTCTGATCTTATAACTTAACTGATCTACACAAGCGATCATTTAAAAACGCTATGGCTGTTCAGAAAAAACCATCCGGCATATCAAAATTCTCCGGAAAATTATCGCTGATTATACCTTGTTACAATGAAGAACAGCGTATAAAAGATATGATTTCAGGGTTACAGGAATTTGAATTGAAATGTTCTTTCGATTATGAAATAATTGTAGTTAACGATGGCAGCACAGATGGAACTTATGAAACTATACTTTCAGATCCATTTTTCAGACAGCTGAAAATATCTGGTAAGTTTACGCTGATACAGCTTCCTGAAAACCATGGGAAGGGTTATGCCCTAAAAAAAGGGATCGAAGCTGCAACCGGAACGCATTTACTCACCCTCGATGCAGACATGTCTGCGCGACCAGCGGAAATTTTAAACTGGATGTCAGCTAACAATAACAAGCTACCACAGGATGAAATCTGGATAGCTTCGCGTGAACATTCTTCTTCAAAGATCAAAGAGATTCCATCTCGCCGCCGGACAGGAAGGATCTTTAATTTGTTAGTACGTTTTTTTACTCCCCTTAAGTTGCGTGACACGCAATGTGGCTTTAAGCTATATCCTTCAAGCATCGGAAAGCAAATTTTTTCTGAACAGCGTTCTGTTAGCTGGGCTCATGATGTAGAGCTACTGTATCATGCAAGTTTAAAAGGCATAACTATACGCGATATGCCCATAGTATGGGAAGCCAAACCAGGCAGTAAAATTTCTCCTGTAAAAGATGCACTTCCAATGCTACTTAGCGTAATGGCAGTTTCCATCCGGCTTAAACTGGAGTACTTTGTTTTAACACCTATAAGAATTATTACGAATAAAGATTCGGCTGCTTCCCTACCAGATTTAGAAAAAAGAGATTCAATTTTCAGGCTGCTGTTCTTTGCTACCAGTTTGTTACTTTTTTTAATGATGACTTCGCTGAGTTTTAACTATGGAATCACGGGAGATGATTTAGATCAGAAGGTGTATGGCGAAACGGTATTAAACTTTTACACTTCATTTGGAAAAGATGCTTCTTGTCTTAACCTGAAAGTTGGCAATAAAGAAAACCTCTATATCTATGGAGGACTTTTTAATGTTATATCTGCCGCAGCGAACCGGTATGTTGGTGGATTGGATGAGTATGATATGCGTCATCTAATAAACTCCATGGCAGGATTTCTTGCTATTCTATTCGCAGGGCTTCTTGCTAAAGCAATTGGTAACTGGATGACAGGTTTTTTGGCAATTATTTTTTTGGCAACATGGCCACAGTTTTTTGGGCAATCCATGAACAATTCAAAAGATATTCCTTTTGCGCTCGGGTATGTGTTTACTATTTATTATCTCATAAAATCAGTGAAGGAACTGCCCCGCCCTTCTTTACGGACCTGGATAATGGTAGCAATTGGTATTGCATTTACAATAAATATCCGCATTGGAGGATTGCTGCTGGTTGGCATGATGTACACCTTTGTTATTGGAGCATATATTCTTTCACCTGAAAAGAGAAAAGCGATCCAAAACACCAAATCCGGGGGCCCGCTTTTAATACGTTTGCTTATTGTAACCGTTGCTGGCTATTTCGGAGGATTGATCTTCTGGCCATACGGACTTCTTCATCCCCTATCAAATCCATTTATTGCTTTAAAAGAGATGTCTAATTTCTCGGTGGGTATTCAGGTTTTGTTCGGCGGAAAGCTGCTTTCTTCAAAAGAAATACCCTGGTACTATATTCCTCAATGGCTCTGGATTACAACTCCTGTTATTGTTTTGTTTGCTGCAATTGCCTATAGCGTGATTTGGTATCCGGCAAGAAAAAAATTCTCGCTCATGCTAAGCTTGCTAATTCTGTTTGCTGCCCTGTTTCCCTGGGCATACACAGTATATCAAAAGTCTCCTTTGTATGATGGAATGCGTCAAATGTTATTTATTGTTCCAATACTGGCAGTTATGGCCGCTCTAACGTGGCAATTTATTCTTACTATTCCGAAACAAAAATTTATTTTATACATAATCACTACAGTGATTATAATTGGAGCAGTATTACCCATACGTTTTTCATTGGCAAATCATCCTAATGAATATGTTTATTTTAATGAATTGATTGGCGGTATAAAAGGTGCATATGGAAAATACGATACAGACTACTATATGAACAGTATTCGCAAAACATCAGATTGGTTAAAGCAAACAAGTGCATACAACACGTCATCCAAAGAGAAAAAAATTTTAATAGGAACCAATGCTTTGGATCCGGTGAATTGGTATTTCCGGAATGATAGTAGCAAAGTCAAAATTGTTTATGTAAAATGGGATGCACCCGGAAATCCTAAAACACGCAGTGCACGTGACTGGGATTATGGAATTTTTTTTTCCAGAAATATTGACCCTTCCATGCTTACCAAAGGAACATGGCCTTCCCAAAAAGCTATTTATAAAAATGAGGCAGATGGTATTCCTCTCTCGGCAATAATTGAAAGAAAGGATAAGTCCGACATGATTGGCTACAATGCTATGCAGAAAGACAGCAATCAACTTGCGGAAAAATATTTTGAACAAGCCCTGAAGGATAATCCGCAAAATGAAGAAGTGGCTTTATGGATGGCTCAGGTGAAATTGAGTTTACATAAGTATGAGGATGCCATTAAATATGCCCAACAGTATATTGAATTATTTCCAGGAAGCGATGAAGGGTACATGCTTCTAGGGGTTGCAAATGCCTATACCAATAATTTTAATAATGCAGTGAACAATTTAAACAAAGCCATTCAATTAAATGCAATGAATTACCAGGCTTATACAATTCTTGGGCAATTGTACCAGCAAAGCGGTGATGCTCAAACGGCGCAACAATATTTTTCCCAGGCAAAGCAGATACAGCAAACACTGAACTCGCAATAGCCATGGACCTGAAAGAATTAGAAAGTGGTGTTGATCCTGAAAAACATTGGTATTACCAATCAAAAAAAATCCCCTTAGTCCAATTTTTAAAATCTAAATTCTTATTAAGAAAAAAACCGCTGACCCTTATAGATGTTGGGTCCGGGTCTGGATTTTTTATGTATGAATTGATAAAAGATAATCCGGAGATGATCGAAAAGATATGGCTTGTAGATACCGGCTATACGCAGCAAGAAATTTTAATGACTAAGAATCAGCTTATTGAAAAGTCGTTGTCTCTACCCTCTAAAATCAACGATGCGGTTGTAGTAATGATGGATGTTCTGGAACATCTGATAAGCGATGCGGAAATGCTGGAATCGATTAAAAAAAAGTGCGTGGGTGAAAATTATTTCTTCATCACTGTTCCGGCATTTATGAATCTATGGAGCGGACATGACATCTATCTGGGTCACTACAGGCGATATGTTAAGAACTCATTAAACAACTTGCTTAGAGATTCTCTTTACAGAACAGAGAAAATTTATTACATCTATGGAATGATTTTTCCCCTGGTTTGGATGTCCCGAAAACTCGAAAGTAAAAATGCCATCCCACAATCAGATATGAAAAGAATCAACAGCTGGGCAAATACTTTACTAACCAGGATTTGTTCCTTTGAAATGCATTTCAGGAAGTTAAATAAATTCGCTGGTGTTACCTGTGTTGCTGAAGGAAAAATAGATCAGTCAAATTAATACTCATAATTGCCTCGCTTCTTATAGATAACTTTTCTAAGAATATTATGCACCAGCTACATCCTAAAACTTTAAAATTTCTTTCTGGTCTTAAAAAAAATAACAACAAGGAATGGTTTGAAAAGAACCGTGAGACATATGCAGAAATCCGGAATACTTTTATAAACGTAGTGCAGGAAGTAATTAATGAAATAAATTTCTTCGATACATCCTTAGGAACCCCAGACGCAAAAAAATGTTTATTTAGGATAAACCGAGATATCCGTTTTTCAAAGGATAAATCTCCATATAAAATAAATATGGGAGCTTCGATGGCAAAGGGAGGTAAGAACCTGCCCTCAGCGGGTTATTACCTGCATGTGCAGCCACACCGTTGCTTTATAGGCGGAGGAATCTGGATGCCACCATCAGATAATGTAAATAAGATTCGGCAAGAGATTGACTATAATTTTAGTGATTTCAAAAAAATTATAGAATCCGCTGCTTTCAAAAAAGAATTTGAATCTCTGAGTACTGAAGAAAAACTGGCGCGGCCTCCAAAAAATTATGCGCCAGATAACCCTGCTATCGAATACCTGAAACTTAAGAGCTTTATCGCTACCAGGGATATAAAAGATGAGATTGTACTTTCAAAAAATTACCTTAGGGAGGTCATATTAACTTTCCGGCAATTGCATCCGCTCATATCTTTTATAAACAGGGCCGTCGCATAAGGTCTGAAGCTGCTACACTGGTGATTATCGGAAATAATTTCATAAATATTTTTATTTTCTGACTTTGTGACTTTAATTATTGATTATAATGGAAATATTGACTGATCAGGGTGTCTGGTACGCACCTTGATTTAATTAGCCGAAACTAAAAATTTATAACTATGTCACTCGTAAAATTTAAAAATAACACAAGCCCCGTTGAACGTGGATTCAACGATCTCTTTAATAATTTTTTAAATGATGATTTAGGTTTTTTTATGAAACCATTTAGCGGCTTTCAAAGCCCTGCGGTAAATTCTGTAGAAACTAAAGATCACTTCAGGCTTGAACTGGCGGTGCCGGGATTTAACAAGAATGATTTTTCAGTTAAGATCGAGGGAAATCTTTTAACAGTGAGCGGAGAAAAGAAAAATGAATCAAACCGGGAAGATGAAACATTTACAATGCGGGAATTTAACCACACATCTTTCAGCCGTTCCTTTACGCTTCCTAACACTGTGGATTCTACTAAGATAAGCGGTGAATATGTTGATGGACTTTTGAAAATTTTTATTCCAAAGAAGGAAGAAGCTAAGCAAAAGCCTGCAATGGAAGTTAAAATTTATTAATTGAAGCAGCACATAAAAGCCGGCATCTGAAATAGATGCCGGCTTTTTTTTTAATGTCGCAGCCTTCTTTATAAGTTTTCCTTTCAAATTATGAGCCTTCCTTCCAAAAGCATTATTTTTGAAATACCCATGCGCCACCACCAACCAAAATACCTTGGATTATTTTTCATTTGTTCTCTGTTCCTGGTTGCTGCAAACGTTCCGGCTCATAATGAACTATTTACTTCCCACAATGGTGAAATAACATTTTTGTCCTATGCTCCCCTGGAAGTCATTACGGCCAGGTCAAATGAAATGCAGGGAGCTATAGATCCTGTAACCCGAACTTTTCTTTTCACAGTAAATGTAAATACCTTTCACGGCTTCAACAGCGGGCTGCAACAAATACATTTTAATGAGAATTATCTTGAAACAGATGTATATCCTAAGGCCACCTTCGATGGAAAGATTATTGAATCTGTGGACTTTAATATTCCGGGTAAATATGAGGTGAGAGCCAAGGGTAAGCTAACCATACATGGCATTCCGCAGGAAAGAATTATAAACGGAGCAATTGAAGTGTTCCAGGATCATATAGTAGTGCAATCTAAATTTCCTGTTTTGCTTGAAGATCATCAGATTAAAGTTCCTAAAGTGGTATATCAAAAAATTGCTCCTGAAATAGATGTTACGCTACATGCCGATTTAAAGAAGGTGAGTGATTAAGAAATAACCAAACCAGATAGCTTAATTTCATATGCAAAAGATTTTCTTTCTTAGTATCATAAAACACCCTCCGTCACCCGAGCAATAAGCTGGCTATGAATGTGATCATTATAGAAGATGAAGAACCTGCTGTAAAGCGGTTAGAAAAGTTACTTAAGAGCATAGGGCCTGATTACAGGATAGTTGCATCTCTGGATAGTATAGAAGGCTCAGTTAACTGGCTTTCCACGCATGATCATCCGGATCTGATGCTTATGGATATTCATCTAGCTGATGGTTCCAGCTTTGATATTTTCCGACATCAGAAAATTACCTGCCCGATAATTTTTATCACTGCCTATGATGAATATGCAGTAAAAGCATTTAAAGTAAACGGCATCGATTATTTACTTAAGCCAATCAAAAAAGAAGAGTTAAGATCCGCTCTCGATAAATTCGAAAAGATGCATTATCAGCAAGCCAGTTCCCTGGATTATTCTAAAGTGGCACAATTACTTTCCAAAGATCAGGATCAGTACATTAAACGCCTGGTAGTACATTATGGTCAAAACATACGGGCTATAGAAGTGGAAGACGTAGCTTATTTTTATACAGAAGAAAAAGTAATCTTTCTATGCACTAAAGATGACAGAAGGTTTTCAATTGACTTGAATCTTGATAAGCTCGAAAATACCCTGAATCCAAAAAAGTTCTTCAGGATAAACCGCCAATTTATAGTCAATATCAAAGCCATCGAAAAAATGCTTGCCTATTCAAAATCACGGGTAAAAATTCTTCTGAACCCACCCTCAAGCCATGAAACCATTACCAGCGTTGAGCGATCCTCTGATTTTAAGAAATGGCTTGCCGGTGAATAAGAAATCAATCTTAAATCGAACTTATAATTGCAGATAAGAAATTCTTTATGTTAATGTGATTAGGATAAAATTTACCAGGCAGAAATACAAATTACCTCTCATCATTTATAACCCAATATCTTCAGCATGCTTGCGGACGATTGCTGCTTGGCAAATAGCCAATCTTCCATTTCACCCTTTTTATTTTTATTGAGTAACACAACTTTTGGGGATGGAATAAGGCAGTGTTTAATTCCACCATATCCGCTCAACTGATCCTGGTATGCACCCGTATGAAAAAACCCAATGTACAATGGTTCCCCGTTGCTGTTTTTAGGAAGAAAAACCTGGTTGATGTGTACTTCTGAGTTATAATAATCCTGGCTATCGCAGGTTAATCCTCCAAGGTTTACTTTTTGATAATCTACATCCCACTTGTTGATGGGGAGCATTAAAAATCGCTGCCCTATACCCCAGGTATCAGGCAAAGTGGTTATAAAAGAGCTGTCGATCATATACCAGAGCTCAGCATCGTTCTGTTGTTTCTGCCCTATTATTTTATAGATATTGGCACCCGCTTCCCCTACCGTGAAACTTCCAAACTCTGTAAAAATATTAGGTACCGGGATCTTATTTTTTTTGCAGGCATTCTTAATCTGCAGTACTATTTCGCGAATCATGTAATCATAATCGTAGTCGAAGCCAAGAGAATTTTTTACAGGAAAGCCTCCTCCAATATTAATAGAATCCAGTGTTGGACAAATTTTTCTTAATTGGCAATAAACGTTTAGAGCTTTATTCAGTTCACTCCAATAGTATGCATTATCACGGATGCCGGTATTTATAAAAAAGTGAAGCATCTTCAGCATAAACTTTTTGTTGTTGTGGATTTTCTGGACATAAAATTCCAGAATATCGCGCCAGCGTATTCCAAGCCGTGAGGTATAAAATTCAAAGGTTGGCTCTTCCTCGGCGGCTATTCGTATGCCTATATTACACGTGCCGCGTACAGTACGCTGATATGCATGTATTTCATCCATATTATCAAGCACAGGAATTACATTAGTATATCCGTCATTGATAAGTGCAGCAATCTTAGTTGTATAAACTCTTGTTTTAAAACCGTTACAGATTATAAACCGGTCCTTGTCTATCGCTTTTTTCTCATAGAGCTTTCGAATGATATTAATATCATAGGCAAAAGAAGTTTCAAGATGAACATCATTGCTGACAACCTCTTCAAGTATGTGTGCAAAATGAGAGCTTTTTGTACAATAGCAGTAATAGTATTTTCCTCCGTACTTGTGTTCCTTAAAGGCCTTTTTAAAGAGCGATTTTGCTTTCTGTATTTGGGAAAAGATCTTAGGCAGATAGATCAGCTTAAATGGGGTGCCGTATTTCCGCACCAGATTCATTATGGAAACACCGTTAAAGTAAAGCTCGTTGTCTATTACCTCAAAGCCATCCTGCGGAAAGTCAAACGTTTGTTGAATGAGGTCCTTATAGGTGTTAGTCATCTTTATATACGGAAGCTAATAGGGCATGTTATTTTTTAGCGGTGTGCAAACGTACATGATTTTGGAATTCTAAAGGCATTTTTCTCCAGTGCAATAGAAGCAAGTCTATGGCTTAAATTAAAAACCCCCGCGATTTGCAGGGGCTTTTAAGTTTCATTCGCCTGCTATTCTGCAATTACAAATTTGTTACGTGCTATCAGCTGATTGTTTTCAAAAAGTAAGATAACATAATTACCGGCTGCCAGTTCATCCAGGTGGGCTATCTCGTACTGGCGTTTTCCCTCACTTTGATTACCCGTGTTAATAGCTTGTACCTGTTTACCATAGAGGTCAAATATTTCAAGCCTGACATTTCCCTCCGTGATCAATTGAAATTCAGCAACTGAAATTGCTGCTGACACCGGATTCGGTGAAACAGAGATTGATATAGTCTTAGCAATCAGATCAGTATTTTCTAATCGTTGCCCGCCGGTTATACTTACCGTATAGTCTTCTACCTCCCCATAGTCGAGCGTTGCGCATGGATTAGTGCTCGAGCTATTATAATGCATCTGGATGCGCATGCGGGTAGCGCCATTTAAAGCTGTAGATGGAACTGTAAAAGACTTTGAAACTGCTGCCGTACCACTACCTGTTGCCACGGTTTCACCCGCATCATTTAAGATGCCATTGTGATTATAATCAATATATAGGGTCCAGTATTCAGTATAAGAGCTGCTTGCAAATCCGGGAGTCATTGTAATGGTATTTGACACTCCAGCAGCAAGACTGGTGCTCAGGTTTGTATAATTCCCATAGCCATTGTTATTTCCACTGGTATTATTGATGCTTCCCAATAGAATTTTACTTATGTATTCATATGCTGTACTACTTCCTTTAGACGCACAATAGGTTACAGTACCGCTCAAAGTAGTGAAAGAAGATTGTGAGGAATAGGAAGAAGAGCCACCCGAACAAACCGCCTGCACCTGGTAATTATAGGTAGTGCCTGCAGTTAATCCCGTAAGATTGTAAGAAGTACTGCTGGTGGAAACAGTAGTCCAGGTAGAAGTAGTAGATACTTTATACTGTAAATTGTATGAAGTAGCTCCGCTTACGGCGCCCCAGCTCACTGTTGCACCTGATGAAGTTATGGATGAAGAAGAGAGTCCGGAGGGAATTCCGCAAGATGTTCCTCCTGATGAAACCACCACAGAATAATCTTCTACTTCGCCATCGAATGAGGCACTACAAGGTGTTGGGTTTGCATTATACTGTGTAGAAACACGCATGCGCGTAGTACCAACCACAGCAGTTGATGGGACTAAAACTGATACAGGTGAAAGACTGGTGGTGCCGCTAGTAACGTTTACAGCCGTTCCCAGATTATATTCTTCATTGGTTGTAGTGCTGAAAGTCCCGTCGTGGTTCCAGTCTATCCATGCTTTCGTATAATTGGTATAGTTACCACCGGTGTTGATCTTAACAGATAATGTGTACGTGCTGTTTTGACTTACCGTAGTTGATTGCGTTCCAGTATAATCAGTATAACCCGAAGTGGTTCCCGAGGTGGTATTGTTAATGGTATTAAAAGTAACATTGGTAATTCCATCCAGAGTCTTTCCAACGGAGCTGCAATAAGTAATTCCGGTAGTTGTAAAGGTGGTGGATGCTGTGAATGATGAAGTGCCGCCACCTGAACAAACCGTTTGAACCTGCCATTCATAGGTAGTGCCCGTTGTTAAACCGGTTGCATTGTATGAAGCAGAACTTGTTGAAGCAGTTGACCATGTAGTAGTGCCTGTTTTACGATACTGAACATTGTAGCTAGGGGCACCAGATACAGCACCCCATGAAAAAGTGGCTGAAGTGCTTGTAATGCTGCTGGTTGTTAGTCCGGTTGGAGCATTGCATGGCGCCGTACCGGTAGTTGTAAAAGTGGTGGATGCTGTAAAGACAGAAGTTCCTCCACCGGAACATACGGTCTGGACCTGCCATTCGTAATTAGTGCCGGCAGTCAGTCCGCTTGCACTATAAGAAGTTGACAAGGATGATGCTGTTGTCCAGGTGGAAGTTCCTACTTTCCGGTATTGTACATTGTAGCTGCTGGCACCGCTTACTGCGGTCCAGGAAAATGTTGCGGACGTGTTTGTTATTCCTGAGGTGGACATTCCTGTGGGAGCGTTACATGTTACGCCTCCGGTAGCCGGCACATTGGCGATTTGAGTGGCCCAATTGTTTGAGGTATTTGCCCATTCCTGGAAAGTCCAGAAAGAATTATTTGAAGGATCAAAAGCAGTACCGGAGTAGTCTCCAAAGCGGTTGCGGCCACTGCCGAATGTTTTGTAATAACTCGCCACTCCTGCTTTATAAATAACCGGCGACTGTAAGGTATTCAGGGCATCAGTCGAAGCACGGTATGCATAGACAGCGCTTGCATAATTGCTTGTACCCGACATGGAATATCCAATCATCATGTCTCCATTGGCATTCACATCCAGACTTGGATAATAATAAAAAGTGCTGCCATTAGTATCTTCAATCCGGCCAAACTGCGTAACGGTTGAGTTAGATGGATTCACCTGCCACCAATCATTAGCTGTATGCGTGGGGGAAGATGCAGGAAGAAATACGGAATGGCAAAACCATAAGGAACCACTCCTGTAAATACAACTATGTATGCGGGTATCACCATCCTCAATCGTGTTCGAGCTGCCTAACTGTTTGGCACCTACCGTAGATTCACTCCATGGTTGATTCACCCCTATGGTATTTCCTGCACTGTATACAGGAGCAGTTGCCGAACCTGTAATTGTAAAGATTTTAACATAACCGTTGCCACCCGAATTTCCATTCCAATCTGCAACCATATATTCAGTTGTTTGTGAATTATCGTACGTAGTAGCAGGAGAAATTAAAGAAACTGTATTATCGGTAAAAGTATTTACACTTCCCTGCGTGCCGCTGTAAAGACCGGCCCTGTTGAAGACATAAATTTTTCCTGCATTGCCACCCGTTCCAAGAAAATCATTACCAGTCAACACAATCCAGTTTGTATTGAAGCCCATTTGCGGGTAATCAAGGAAATCGGATGTGTTCCCGGTTGCATCAATGGAGTAGGTATACCAGTTACCTGTTGGGTTTCCGGTTTGAGAAACAGCAATAAAAAGCCCTCCGTGACCATTTGATACGTTCCCATCAATACAGATGATGAACCGATCATTATTGGGGTCATAACAGATGTGCGGATCATAGTATCCGCTGCCTCCTGTGGCAGAAAAAAAAGTAGTAATGCTCACCGTGCTGGTAAGCGATCCGCTTTTGGTATAGATTTTAAACTCCTGGTTGGTCGTTTCCATTACATAAGTGATACCTACGGCTCCATTAATGTCCGGCGGTATTAAGGTACCGTTATCCATTACTCCGTTAATATTAACAGAGGCAACAGGAGAATTACTCAAAGGGGTATTTGGATTATTAAGAGTAACCTTATTGTTTATTGCATTTGCATCTACCGGCTGAGGTTTAAATACAAAATTATCACGGTCCTCACCCTGTTCCACGAATCGCCGCTTTAATTTCTGAGGATGCTTAACATCGTATTGTGCGCGCTCGTTAAAGTTGACAAGTTTCGGTGCACCATAATCGATAAGAGTCTGCGTAACCTGCGCGTACAGCGAGTTGCAGATCATCATTGCGCAGAAGATAACAATGGTAAATGTAAAGAGTTTAATTTTTTTCATTTGGAATGGTTGGTTGAAATGTGATGAAATATATTTGAAGTAATAAGTTTTTGGAAGAGAAGATTTGAAAAATCCTTTGAAGCAAAAGCTATTTTACAAATTTTTTTATATATATAACTATTATTAAATAGCCCCGATTCTTATCGGTAACCTGATTTTATATTGGTGAACTTTCTTTTTATCTGTTGTCGCTCAATAAAATACGGGGGTATCTACGGTTCCAGATGCATTAAGTTGCAAAGTGGTATAGCTGATTATTTAATAAAACCGTGCATAAATTTTCAATATAATACTCCCTGTCTGCGATTTCAACTTGTTTACCTTTGTATCCATAATTGTTTTTTGAAAAACCCATCTATGAGTATTACCATCCGAAAGGCAGAAAAAAAAGATGTTCCTGCTATGCTCGGATTAATCAAAGAACTAGCGCTGTATGAAAAGGCACTGGATCAGGTTACAAATACTGTAGGTGATATGGAAAAAGATGGCTTCGGAAATCAACCAATATTCAGTGCTTATCTTGCGGAAGTAAATAATGAGGTGGCAGGTATTGCAATTTATTATATTGCTTATTCAACCTGGAAAGGCAAATATATTTACCTCGATGATTTTATAGTTAATGAAGATTTCCGACGTTACGGCATCGGGAAAAAACTATTTGAAGCGGTGGGGTATGCTGCTAAAATGATCGGAGCTAATCAATTCAGATGGCATGTGCTGAATTGGAATGAGCCAGCTATAAATTTCTATAAAAAATATGATGCTTCACTGGATCCGGAGTGGATCACCTGCAAACTGACAAAAGAACAAATTGGAGAATTATTTACAAATACAATTGACTGATTCGAAAGGCAGCAACCCGAATGAAATCTTTTTGTTGTTATGATTCAGGTCTTCAAGTTCGGTGGTGCTTCTATAAAGGATGCCGCTTCTATTCGTAATGTATTTGCTATCCTCAAAAAATATAAGGATGAAAAGGTTGTTATTGTAGTTTCTGCCCTGGATAAAACAACCAATAAACTAGAAGAGATAACTAATGCATATTTCAATAAACAAGAAAACGCACACGAACTCCTGGATAACCTGAAGAGTCAACACTTTAACATTTTAAACGAATTATTTGAAGAAAAAAATCATCCGGTATTTAATGAAATAAACAACTCATTTGTAGAAATAGACTGGATCCTGGAAGATTTACCTTCAGACAGATATGATTATTTGTACGATCAGATTGTTTCAGTTGGTGAAATGGTATCCACTAAAATGGTTAGCGCCTATTTGAATCACTGTAACCTTAAAACACAATGGATGGATGTACGCGATTTCGTCCGGACTGACAACACTTACCGCGAAGGAAAAGTCTTTTGGGATGTTACTGAAAAAAATATCGCAACCAAAATTCCAGGCCTGTTAAATGATCAATTTGTACTCACACAAGGATTTCTGGCAGGAACTGCCGAAAACTATACTACCACTCTCGGCCGTGAGGGCTCGGATTATACAGCCGCTATCTTTGGATATTGCCTTCAAGCAGAAAGTGTGACAATATGGAAGGATGTTGCCGGCGTACTAAATGCAGATCCGCGCTATTTTTTCGATGCCGAAAAATTTGACAACCTGACTTATCACGAAGCAATTGAAATGGCTTACTATGGTGCTTCAGTAATACATCCGAAAACAATAAAACCCTTGCAGAATAAAAACATCCCCCTGTATGTAAGATCATTTATCCATCCCGATGAGCAAGGTACTGTTATAGGAGAATTACCACCTGTCCGTGACTCAGGCTCAGTCAAAAACAACATGCCAATACTAGTATTGAAAAAAGATCAGTTGCTGTTTTCCATAACCTCAAAAGATTTTTCTTTTATTGCCGAAGACAACCTTAGTTTTATTTTCGGGGTACTCTCTCAATACAACGTAAAGATGAATATGATGCAAAATGCTGCAATCAGCTTTTCTATCTGCATCGATAGAAATGAAAATTTATCTACTGTTATAAAATTACTTGATGAAAACTTTTCTATTAAAACCAATGGTGGCCTGGATTTACTTACTATCCGGCATTATACAGAAAGCTTAATAGAAAAATATACTTCAGGAAAGGAAATCCTGTTAGAACAGAAAAGCAGAAATACAGTCCAGCTTGTAATGAGGGATTTGATTTCAGATCAATTGTGAGAGAATCTAAATTTAATACTCCGGGCGGTTTAAAATAACATTAGCAATTATTGCTTTTTTAAAATCTAATTGAAGCATCGGTTTATCTGCCGGTATATCAAAGTTGTAATTATAATTTCCAACCTCTCCCTGTTTTATTACATCCTGTTCCAGTGCGTACGCTGTACCCTTATCAGATGTCATTTCTCTGGAATAGTTTCCAGTTGAAACGGGCTGAAATTCTTTTTTAGGTGGAACCTTCACCGGGGCCTGCCTCCGGACATTTTTCTGTTTTACTGCTGGCTTATATTGCTGTCCATACGGCTTGGCATTCATTTCAACTTCCCTAAAGACATCAGAGAGGGAACGTTGCTGCTGTGGGGGCAAAGGGGTTGAAGCAGGTGCAGTAACATCACTTTTTCTCTCACGATTCTTTGGTATGTTACTTTCCTTATCTGATTCTTTTTTTCTTTTAGCCTGCTGTGACCGATAAATCACATAAAGAAGAATTACGATAACATAAACTATAGTGCCAAAACTCATAACGGCTTATTTACAGGAATTAGTTTTAAAAAACATACAGAATTTTTTACCGCTTTAATTTATTTATGAAATAGAATATAAGCGTAAGTACTACACTCAATAATATGGAGGTTACTACCGGAAAATAAAAGGTAAAGTTTCCTTTCCTTATGAGGATGTCACCGGGCAATTTTCCCACGAATGGCAGCCTGTTTAATTGTGTCAGAATAATTCCTATAACCAGCAAAACAATCCCCATAACAATCAGCACTTTTCCTAAGGAAGGTAATTGAGCCATCACGAAATTCAATTATTATCAAAGTTACTCTGAAACCTGATCTTTCAGAACAAAAAAGTGGAATGATAAATTGATATCAATTTATCTGTCACCTTTACAATTCATAAATTAAACGAATGAGATGTTTTATTTTAATGATAGTATTATTCCTAAGGGTTTTATTATGTACGGGACAGGATTACACTTTATACCAAAAAAGATTAATGACACAAGGGAATGATACATTACGTTATCGCATTCTATACCCGCAAAATTATCTTCCGCAAAAAAAATATCCTTTGATCATTTTTCTTCATGGCTCAGGAGAAAGTGGCATTGATAATGAAAACCAACTGGTACATGGAGGAGATCTATTTTTAAAAAAAGATGTACGGGAAAAATTTCCTGCATTAATTTTATTTCCACAATGCCCCCCTGATTCTTCCTGGTCATATTACGAAACAGAGATTGATACAGCAACGCATAACGAAAAATTGAATTTCCCCTATAATGATCAACCTGCATATCCTGAGAGAATGTTGAAGAGGCTTATCGATAGTTTGATCGAAACTGGAATTGCAGATAAGGAGAGAATATACCTGGGCGGACTTTCTTTAGGCGGGTTTGGTACCTATGACCTGTTGATCCGTTATCCAAAATATTTTGCAGCGGCTTTTCCTATTGCCGGCGCCTGTAATTTGAGTCTAATGGTAAAAAAAGGCCGGCATATCCCTATTTGGATTTTTCATGGGACCAGGGATGATGTAGTGGATCCCTCTTTTGACCGCACTTTATATATGAAGCTGAAGAAAAAAAATAAAGAGCTTAGGTACACAGAATATCCTGATGCTAATCACAATAGCTGGGATTCTGCTTTTGCAGAACCAGAATTATTACCCTGGTTATTTGCGCATCATCGTTAACCTCAATGGAACTCTCAATCCAGATATAAAACCTACCATGCCATTTCAGGTTGCATAAACAATCAGCGTTCCATCAGCATCGGTCAAATGCAGAAATTTGCCAGCCTTGTCATTACTACTTTCATAACTAAAATGTTTTTCTCCAAATAATTTTTCAACATCTAAGCTGATTGCTGATCGCTATTCATCACTTTTTTTCTGCTGGTTAAACTTCCTTTGATAATCTCCGCTATCGGAGTCATTGTTTTCATTAATGGTGAGGCGCTCCTGTTCTGAAGCTGCATGTTCACTTTGATCACGACCGGTTAACTTTTCGCTATTTTCCATTTGTTTACGCATGTTAGACGCCAGAGCACTATCGGGCATCACATTAGTCATTCTGTAGGCTTCCCCATTCATAGAGCCAGTTCCAAGTTAGTATTTGTATTCAAATCAATATAATTATTGTCATTATTATTACCAATGTGTTGAAATGTGGTAAACATGGCATTAGAAAAATTATTGAGA